>NZ_JAAKEH010000014.1:0-60717 GCF_011039095.1 Desulfovibrio sp. ZJ200
TTGCCGCCTTGCGCGCTATGGGAATAACCAGTGAGGAAATGACGCCCCACGGTTTCCGGGCAATGGCACGGACGCTGCTTGATGAGGTGTTGGGAGAGCGTTACGATTTGATAGAACACCAGCTTGCTCATATGGTGCGCGACCCCAATGGCCGGGCATATAACCGCACACAACATCTTGCTGAAAGACACCGCATGATGGAGCGGTGGGCCATGTATCTGGACAGTTTACGCAATGAGCGTCCAATAATCTGACATCCCGCGTTTCAAAAGGCATGGGCAAAACCTCATGCCTTTTGTTTATGAATTGAAAATCGTTATATTCCAATATATTATTACTTTTTCCTTGCCAGAAAGAAATTTTTTTCTGAAAAATTTCCCTTTTTCATACATCCATAGCGTACTCTATCGCACGGTATAAAAGCTCTTCGCACTGTATTGCACTTCTTCAAACTATGTGGATTTATTGACTAAATATGCTATAGCACTCCGTAATCACCAACCGCATACGGAGTTATCGCTATGGCGACTGATATTCCTTCCACTGGTTTTCTTCGGCTTCCGCAAATCCTGAAGCTTTTTCCCATCAGCAAGAGCGCGTGGTGGAAAGGCTGCGCAACAGGGCGTTATCCCAAGCCTGTAAAAATTGGCCCGCGCACAACCGTCTGGCGCGCCGAGGACATCAAGGCGTTTATTGAACGTGTCGGAAAGGAAGGAGAAGGCCATGACTGATCTTCTCCATACTTTCCACGATGTGCTTGGTCAGCATGGCCTTATTCCTGAAGCAATCCTCGCGGACGACACTCTTCACCGCTGCCCCACGGAAAGCAAGCCGCGCAAGCTGAACGGCGCATACATTGCCCATCTGGATAAACCGGCCACCCTCTGGTGGTGCAACTGGGAAATCGACGACCAAGGCACGTTCTGCGCCGAGGAAAAGCAGACGCTTTCTATTTCGGAAATGCCAGCATGGCAGGAACGCCAGCAATCCATCCGGCGACAGCGCGAAGCGGAATGCGCCAGACGCCATAAGGAAAACGAATCGCAGTCCTGGCAGGCTATGCAGGCGTGGCTTCTGGATCTGCGTCGCAGAGGAATCACGGTGCTTCTGATTCATCACGCCGGAAAATCCGGCGACCAGCGCGGCACCAGCGCCAAAGAGGACATTATGGATACGGTCATCAGCCTCCGCAGACCCAGGGAATACGCAATGGCCGAAGGCGCGCGTTTTGAGGTTCACCTGACCAAGGCCAGAGGCATTCTCGGCGACGACGCCAAGCCTTTTGAGGCCAATCTGATTACCGAAGGCAACGCTCTGCATTGGCAGGTTCGGGAAATTGAGGATGTGGAACTGGAGGAGCTGAAAAAGCTGCTTGGCGAAGGCTACAGCATCCGCGACTGCGCCGAGGAAATGGGCAAAACGAAGGGCGCGATTCAGCGACTGAAAAAGAGATTGGAAGCCTGCTCAAAATAGGCCGGTTGGAGGTGTACCGCTGTACCGCTGCTTAAGCGCCGGTACAGCGGTACACCTGTTTCTTACAGGATAAGGAAGTTTCATTATGTCCACACTCGTTCTGCATATGGACAAATTCAAGAAAGACGCCATTCGCGGCATTCAGTCACATAATCGGCGCGAACGTGAGAGCCATTCCAACCCTGATATTGATTACAGCCGGAGTGCCGGAAACTACGATCTATGTAAAAATCCGTCCGCCAATTATGCCGAATCCATTCAAAACCGCATTGACGATCTGCTTATGGTCAAGGCCGTGCGCAAGGACGCCGTACATATGTGCGGTCTTGTCGTCAGTTCCGACAAGGCATTTTTTGACCAACTCACTGCCGAGGAAACCAGGCGTTTTTTCGAGAAGAGCGCGGCCTTTCTGACCGACTTTGTGGGCAGGGAAAACGTCATCTCCGCAATGGTGCACATGGATGAAAAGACGCCGCACATGCACTTCCTTCATGTGCCGGTGACACCGGACGGGCGTCTCAGCGCCAACAGCATCTATACCCGCGCCAGTCTGAAAAAGCTGCAAGCCGACTTACCCGCCTATCTGCAACGCTGTGGCTTCGCCATCCAGCGCGGCGTCGAACAGAAGCCGGGAGCAGCCAAAAAACATCTGGATACGCGGGAGTTCAAGCAGCAACAGGAAGCCCTGAACAGACTGATTCAAGAATCTGAAGAGATGGCCCAACGTTTCCAGCAAACTATCGACGAATTGGAGCAGCGTGAAGAAGAGCTGAAAAAGAGCATTGCAGAGCATGAGCAACAGGCCGAAGAAGCGGAAAAAATTCTTCAGGAGGAGTTCTCGCTCCCGAAGGCCACCGTTTTCAACTACCAATCTGTCCTGCAAAAAGCGTCCGCTCTCATCGCCGAACAGAACAAGGCGCTTGCCGTCAAGCACATCACCCAAACGCGGATGGAAAGCCTGCAACGGGAAGCGGAAGCGTTACGCCAAAAACAGACGCGGCTTGAAGGGGAATACGCGGCCCACAGAAAGCAAAGCCATGAGGAAAAAGAATCGCTGGAGTCCCAATTGAAAAAAGCGGACGCGATCATGGCGGGCTTTCTGGAATTTTTGCGTTTGCCGGAAATCCGGCCCCTGCATCTTGACTTCCTGAATCGCAAGCGGGCCGAACTGCTCCAACGCCAGAGCGAGCGTCAGGAAGCGGAGGCCCGCCAGCAGTCCGAGCGTGAACGGCACATCCGGCAAGAGCCGGAAGCCGTGCCGCAACACCATCGCTCAAGGATGCGCTGACCATCCGCCGGGAATCTCGGCTCAGGGTCGAGCCATAGCCCACTATACTTTCCTGCGGGAAGTCGTGGGCAAGCGTGCCGCTTGACCGCCAAAGGCAAAAGACAACACCGGGGACATGCCCCGTCAATCACAGGAGAAAAAAACATGAGCATCACAGCCAGCCAACTGAAGGAAATCCGACAGGAGTTTGCCCACCTCAAGCCCGCCGTTGTCATGCTGGACGGAAACCGCGCCATGACCGTGAAGCAGGTCATCTTCGCTCTCGCCCCGACGCTGGAGCGGATGAAAAAGCGCGGCTTTGACACACAGGAACTTGTCGAAAAGCTGCGCGAGAAGGGGATTGAGGTGAAGGCCCAAACCCTGACCAAGTATCTGACCGAGGCCCGACGGCAGCGGGAAGGCCAGAAAGCCAAGAAAAAAGACACGCCCCCGCCCGCCTCAGCCACGGCGAAGGCCCCAGCCATACCCCCCAGCCCCACACAGAACAATGACAGGCCCAGGCCGCTTTGGGGGCCGCACCTTCCCCCCGATCATCCGCAAAACCATCGGTGAGATCAACTGTGAACCGATGCAAAAGGACAACCCTATGGAACAGACCTACGGCTACATCCGCGTATCCAGCGTGGATCAGAATGAAATCCGGCAGCGCATCGCCCTGGAACAGCAGGCCATACCGCCCGACCGCATCTTCATGGACAAGATGTCGGGCAAGGACTTTCAGCGCCCGCAATACCAAGCCATGCTCAAAAAGCTCAGGCCCGGCGATCTGCTCTGCATCACCAGCATTGATCGGCTGGGCAGAAACTATGAGGAGATTTTGGAGCAGTGGCGCGTGCTGACCAGGGAAAAACGCGTAGATATTCTCGTCCTGGACATGCCCCTGCTCGACACCCGGCGCGACAAAAACCTGCTCGGCACGTTCATCGCCGACCTTGTCTTGCAGGTACTTTCCTTTGTGGCCCAGAACGAACGCGAGAACATCCGCAAACGGCAGGCGGAAGGGATAGCTGCCGCCAAATTGCGCGGAGTCCGCTTTGGTCATGAGCCAAAACCTTTGCCCAGGAATTTTGCCGAGGTTTACGGGCTTTGGGAAATGGGTCAGCTCACTGTTTCCGAAGCGGCCAGACGCACCGAAATGTCCCGCACAACTTTCCGCAGGAGGGTAAAATCATTCAAAAAAGTTTGTCCATAGTCTGGTAGGATAGTCTACCTGGTGTCCAACGAATACATCCACGCTTTTGATTGTCCAGTAAAGATTGACCAGGTGTTATATATAGCTTAAAAAAATTACTTGACTTTCAGATTGATGGGTGGACACCAGGTAGACTGCTTGTCCACCCCGTTATTGCGGGGTGCGCCATGTCAAGACTTACGGATCAGGAAAAACAGGAAATCATCCGCTATCTGGACGAGGACAAGCCTTTACCAGACAAATACCGTTTTCTTCTGTTTGAGGACAAACGCGAGGTGGAGCTTGTCTGGAACGGCAAGAGCAACGAAGTCTGCAATCTTGTTTTGCCTTTTCAGACCATTGAGCAGATTGATGAACCGCGCAAAGAAAGTTCTGGACATCAGTTTCTTTCTCTTTTTGATATTGATAAACGCGGTCGTCAGCAAAAAGGCTGGACCAACAAGCTCATCTGGGGCGACAACAAGCTGATTCTGTCATCCCTCAAAAATGGCCCCATGCGCGAGGAAATCGAGCGTCAAGGCGGGCTGAAACTCATTTATATTGACCCGCCCTTTGATGTCGGTGCGGATTTTTCAATGGATATTGAAATTGGCGATGAAACATTCACCAAAGATCCCAATATCCTGGAAGAAATAGCCTACCGTGACACTTGGGGTAAAGGCGCTGACAGCTTCATTAGCATGATTTATGAAAGATTACAATTAATGAGGGATTTACTATCAGATAATGGAAGTATTTATGTTCATTGTGATTGGCGGGTGAATTCCTTTATAAAATCAGTTTTGGATGAAATATTTGGACAAAATAATTTTTTAAATCAGATAATATGGAAAAGGCAAACATCATCTGGATATAAAGGTAAAAATTTCTTGGGAAAGAATCATGATGATATTTTTCTTTATAAGAAATCAAATAGTACAAAATTTTTAGTTGAGATGTTACCTTACAGTGACGAGTATATAAATAAAAGATTTTGTCATATCGATACTGATGGACGTAGATTTAAGGATGCCTTTTTAGGTACAGCAACAACTTTAGAAACAATAGAAAAATTAAAAAATGAAAATAAAATCTATTTTACAGATACAGGTGGAATGAGATTAAAAATATATTTAGATGAAGCAGAAGGTATACCACTTGATGATATATGGACAGATATAAATTTTATTAATTCTATGAGTACTGAGCGCATAGCTTACCCCACCCAAAAACCTGAAGCTCTGCTTGAGCGCATTATCAAAGCCTCATCCAACGAGGGCGACCTCATAGCCGATTTCTTCTGTGGTTCCGGTACGCTTTCGGCAGTTGCCGAAAAGCTGGGGCGCAAGTGGATAGCCACAGACCTCGGCAAGTTCGCCATCCATACCACCAGAAAACGCCTGCTTGGCGTACAGCGCCAGCTCAAGAAGGAAGGCAGGCCCTACCGCGCCTTTGAAATCTTGAACCTCGGCAAGTATGAGCGCCAGCACTATGTGGGCGTCAACGAAAATCTGCGCGAAGAAGAAAAGCAGCGCCAGCGTGAAGAAAAGGAAGCCGCGTTTCTGAAACTGATCCTGAAAGCGTACAAGGCGGAAAAGACTGAAGGTTTTCAGACCTTCCACGGCAAAAAACAGGGCCGCATGGTTGTCGTCGGACCGGTCAATCTGCCGGTAACGCGCCTGTTTGTGGAAGAGATCATTCTGGAGTGCCGCAAGCGGCATATCAGCAAGGTGGATATTCTCGGCTTTGAATTTGAAATGGGCCTGTTCCCCAATGTTCTGGATGAGGCCAGAAGCAAGGGTATTGACATTGCGCCCAAGTATATTCCCGCCGAAGTGTTTGACAAACGCGCTGTGGATCGCGGCCAGATTGTCTTTCACGATGTGGCCTATATTGAGGTAAAGCCGCATTACAACAAAAATGAGGTGGCTGTTGAACTGACCGATTTTTCTGTCTTTTACTCGCAGGATTCCATAAGCAATGCCGAGGCCACGCTCAAGGACGGCAAAAGCAAAATCGTTGTGGAGCGCGGCCAGATTGTAAAAGTCAAAAAGGACAAGAAAGGCATTGTCAGCCGCGAACAGCTCACCAGGCACTGGACAGACTGGATTGACTATTGGGCTGTGGATTATGATTTTGAATCCAAGCGCGAAATTATCCGTGTTCATAATCCCGATACAGGCAACATTGAGGAACAATGGACAGGAGACTATATCTTTGAAAATGAATGGCAGTCCTTCCGTACAAGACAGAATCGCAAGCTGGAGCTGACAAGCGCGTATCAGGAACTGCCGCCAGGACGGCACAAAATCGCTGTGAAGGTGGTGGATATTTTTGGCAATGACACCATGACCATAGTGGAAGTCACTGCGGGAGGGGAAAAGTAATGGCCCTGCATCCTGATTTTCCCAAATCTCCCCATGCCATTCTTGACCCTGAATTGCGCTGGTTCCCCGCGGACGAATCCCTGCGTGACAAAATGGCAAACCTCATGCCTCCACTGGTTCCGATATTGCGCCGCAAGGTGAAAGAATTCCGCGATTCCGGCTATGTTGGCGCAAGCGAGACCAGCAAAAGCCTGCTCAACTGGTGGTTCACAGAGCCGCATCTTTTGCCGGCTGGTGACGGCGCATTGCGTGAGTTCAAGTATTATTTCGCCCAGCGCGAGGCTCTGGAAACCATCATTTATCTGTATGATATTGCGGATGCGAAAGACAAACTTGACCTGATGCGCTTTGACGCCTCCGGCGTGGTCAGCGCCAATATGTTTGATGAAAGCTGGCGACGCTATGTGATCAAGATGGCCACCGGCAGCGGCAAGACCAAGGTTATGGCGTTGGCTCTGGCCTGGAGCTATTTCCACAAGCTCTATGAGCCGGATTCGCAACTGTCCAGAAACTTTTTGGTCATCACACCCAACATCATTGTTCTTGACCGCATTTACAAGGACTTTCAGGGATTGCGGATTTTCTTCAGCGATCCAATCCTGCCGGACAATGGCTATGGCGGCCATAGCTGGCGCGATGATTTTCAGCTTACCCTGCACAAGCAGGATGAAGTCAGGATAACAAGGCCAACCGGCAATATCTTTCTGACCAACATCCACCGCGTCTACGCGGGCAACGAAAGCCTGCCCACAGCGGATGACGAGGACAGCCGCGACTATTTTCTTGGCCCAAAGCCGGTCGGCGCGACGACGGATTCAAAGGTGGATCTGGGCCTGATTGTGCGCGACATTGACGAACTGATGATTATCAACGACGAGGCCCACCACATTCATGACGCGTCGCTTGCCTGGTTCAAGTCCATTGAGGATATTCACAATCAACTTTTACAAAAGAACAGGGGCTTGAGCCTGCAACTGGACGTGACGGCAACGCCCAGGCACAATAATGGCGCGATCTTTGTTCAGACCGTGGCTGACTATCCGCTTGTGGAAGCCATCGCCCAGAACGTGGTCAAGCACCCTGTCCTGCCGGACAAACCCAGCCGCGACAAGCTGACCGAGCGGCAATCGGCAAAATTCACGGAGAAGTATGCGGACTACCTTGACCTCGGGGTCATTGAATGGCGCAAGGCGTATGCCGAGCATGAAAAGCTTGGCAAAAAAGCCATTCTCTTTGTCATGACGGACGACACGCGCAACTGCGACGACGTGGCCGAGTATCTGGAATCCACATGCCCGGATCTGAAAAACGGCGTTCTGGTCATTCATACCAAAAACAATGGCGAAATCTCCGAAGCCAGTTCCGGCAAGGCCAAAGAGGAACTGGAACGCCTGCGCGGTCTTTCCAACAAAATTGACGATGCGGGCAGTCCCTACAAGGCCATTGTTTCGGTGCTGATGCTCAAGGAAGGCTGGGATGTGCGCAATGTGACAACCATTGTCGGCCTCCGCGCCTATACAGCCAAAAGCAATATCTTGCCGGAGCAAACCCTGGGGCGCGGCTTGCGCAAGATGTATCCGGGCGACCTTGAGGAATATGTCAGCGTCATCGGCACAGAAGCTTTCATGGAGTTTGTGGAGCAAATCCAGGCCGAGGGCGTGGAATTGGAGCGCAAGCCTATGGGCGACGGCACAGGCGCGAAAACTCCTCTGACCATTGAAATTGACACTGAGAATGTGAACAAGAACATTGACGCCCTGGATATTGAATTGCCCCTGCTCACGCCGCGTCTCTACCGGGAATACAAAAACCTTTCCGAACTTGACGTGACGCAGTTCGGTCACGCAAAAGTTGAATACACACAGTTCAGCGAGGAGGAACAGAGGGAGATCGTCTTTCGTGACATCACCACCGATGAAATCAGCCATACAACCGTTCTGGACAGCGGCGGATTGGCCGATTACAGAAGCGTTCTTGGCTGGTTCACGCAAACCATCATGAAGGACTTGCGCCTGTTCAGCGGTTATGACGTGCTCTACGGCAAGGTGAAACGCTTTGTGCGCGATGAGCTGTTCACCAAACCGCTTGAACTGGACAGCGCCAACACCATGCGCAACCTTTCCGAACTGGCGGCGACAAGAACTATTATTGAGAGCTTCAGGAAGGCCATCAACGCCCTGACTGTCAGGGACAAGGGCGATGCTGAAATCCGCGATTCTATCAAGCTGCGCAAGACCCGGCCCTTCATGGTCAAGCAACAGGAATCCCTGATCCCCAAAAAGAGCGTTTTCAACCGGATTATCGGCGACAGCCACTTTGAATTGGAATTTGCCAGCTTTTTGGAGGGCTGCAAGGATGTGCTTGCCTACGCCAAAAACTACCTTGCGGTCAATTTCAAGCTGGACTATGTGAACAGGGACGGCAACATTTCCCACTACTACCCTGACTTCATCGTCAAACTGCCCAAAAACCGCATTGTGATTGTGGAGACCAAGGGCAACGCCGACCTGGATACGCCACTCAAAATGAAACGCCTTCGCCAATGGTGCGAGGATGTAAACAAGGCGCAGAGTGAGGTGAAGTATGAGTGTCTGTATGTGGAGCAGGAAGAGTTTGGTAAGTATGAAGCGAGGAATTTTAGGGAGCTGATTGAAAATTGTTCAATTCAATTCACCTAATCAAAAAGATGATTTCAACCATGTAATGTTTTTATGCGGCATGGTATCTTGTGGCTCTTCAGATATTTGCATACAGAGCCTGGAACTTCCAGCAAAAAATTTCTCCCAAAAGTATTACTTTATTGAAACCATCCCCCAAAATGGTTCTAGGAGTAGAAATGAAACTTTCTTCAATCCATATACAGAATTATCGTCCCTTGGAAGACATCTCAATTGATTTTAATTCCAACCTAAACGTCATATATGGTGTCAATGGTATTGGCAAAAGCAGCATTTTATATGCAATTCACGATTTTTTAGTGCTATTAAATACTTTATCTATACAAAATAATGATTTACATTTAAATAAGTTGCCAACTGATCAACAAATAAATTTATTCCCATTCGGTAGGTTACATGATCCCAACAAAGATGCTGAAATTACCATTAAATTCACTAATGACAATGTTGTAAAAGCAACACATTTTTCAAAAGGATTTGATGAAAATAATCAATTCCACGATAATAAGAAATTTTTTTCCAGAAATGGCACTTCTGTGAATTCTGAAATGACTTTTATGGAAGTTAAGTTTGCATCATTCATTCCAAATTTAGTAAATCTGGGATTAGTTGGAGTACAAAACCCAGATGGATCGTTTGGTTTTTCTGTTAAACAACCACCTCGCTTCACTTACACGAGGGGTATTTTTGACTTTGAAGAATTTAAACGTAATTTTGAAGAGTTAGAAAATTTAGAAAATCAGAAAAAACTAAAAGATACTACTTATAATCATCCAGCTTTACAAAAAATTCGTAATGCGATTCCTAAGATAGCAGAAAATCTTCATGGTCTAACTATCGATAGGGAAAAACCACATAAGCCATTATGCTCTATAAAAAATGGAGTTTATATGGATATTGAAGATCAATTATCTGCTGGAGAGGCAAGTATTATTGGGCTTATAACAAAAATAGCACTTGATGAAAATAAATTTGGTGAAAGCTTTCCAATTATCATTGATGAAATTGATAGTAGCCTACATCCATCTTGGCAAATACAAGTATGTAAAGTGCTAAAAGATACATTCCCAGATCTGCAATTCATTCTGACAAGCCATTCTCCATTTATATGGGCTGGTTTAAATAAGGATGAAATTATATGGTTAGATTATGATGTTAATAATAAAATCGTAAGGAAACAGGTAATGTACGGCAAGGGTGGAAGTATAGAAAGCATTATATCTCAATATTTTAAAGAAAATAATTATGATAAAGATTTTTCTGATGAACTTCATAACATAGAAGATAAAATCAAATCTAAAAACAATGAAGAGGTTGAAAAAATATTAAATGATCTGAAGATAAAATATGGAGACATTCCAATTATAGATCAATTAAGATTAAAAAACAGGTTGTTTCGCTTATGAACCATATAAATAAGAAGCAAGAGCCACAAAAATTTGTCAATTGGAAGCTGCGTCATCCAAATGCAAATTTTAAACAGTTACCAAGTAACGTAAAAAAGGCTTTGCAAAATTCATTGCTCGATGAACAAGGGTACGTTTGTTGTTTCTGTGGTTCATCTCTGGGAAAGATTGACTATCAAGGCGCAATCATACAAGCTCCATTATCTAAAGGTGATAACCATAATATACGTGTTGCACATATTGAACCACAAAGCGTTAATATCTCTCTATCTTTAGATTATAGCAATATTTGTGCATCTTGTGATTCATCTTTAGATGGCGAAGAGCATTGTGATATAGCACAGAGAGCACAATGCTTGCCAGTTTCACCATTGGAACAGGACTGCCTTTCTTTTTTCTCATTTGATATTTTAGGAAATATTTATCCCAATAAAGATAAGAGTGACAATGAACAAAAGATGGCAAATGAAACAATCAAAATACTTGGTTTGCAAGCACCAAGTCTTGTATTAAAAAGACAAAAAGCTATTAATATTTTATTAAAAGCGATAGAAATGAATGCTTGTTTGCTAGATAGCGATCATATCGAAAAAATTATGCAAAAAGATATCAATGGTTTGTTTATGGAATTTTATTTTGTTATATATAAATATATAAAAGACAATATGAATAAAATAAATTCAAACTAAATTTTTACAAAAATAATTGTGTATACAAACTACACATCACACTTATACCTACAAAATATCAAATTTTGGATCAAAAAGTTTATATACGCAGAATGCTGATAACTGTCAGTATGTTTCTTGGTTAACTGACTTCTGGTATATATCCGTACAGGATTACAGATTATTCTTGTTTTGAGGATGAAGGCATCGCGCTGGTATTTACAGTATGCGCATAGCTTGCGTAAGAACGGACTACATGCTGGAAGAAGCAGATAAGTCTTCTGGACATGAAAATTTCGTCACTCAGGCTTGAATATCTGCAAGTCAACTTCCTTTCCTCCTTTAGCAGCCAAAATAATTCAAACGCACATTACATCTTTCGAGGACTGAAAGTCCATCTCCGTCCAATACTTCATGCTGAAATCCAACAAACTGACGTAAATGGCAAGAGATATTTTACCGTTACTTTTGAACCAATGATATGTACAGAAAATAGGGGTTTATTTTGGGGGTTTATTTAATGTTATTGGAATGAAGTTATTACATTTCAATAAATTAAATATGTGATAAGTCAACTACCTCGATAACTTGCGTTCCGGCAACACTCAACAGTAACCACCGGGGAGACAGATATGACCACCAACACAGACTCCACAATGACGCCCCAGTCCCCAGAACAGGAGACCTTCGTCACTATCGGCAAAATCCCTGAAGACGAGCAAATCACTGTCGCGGATACCGGCTGGAGTGAAGAAACCAGAGAACGCATGAGACAGGCCGCTTATGACGATATGGACATGATCCGGGCATGGTATAGCTGAAAACTCTGCGAATTTCCCACGCAGGCGGCACGGATATTTGCAAATCGACATCTTATGCTATGCCTCGCAAAATCCACGTCGCCTGCCTTCCAATTGTCCGAACTCGGCGTTTACGCTCTTTTTGCCTCAGCTTTTTTTATGATGGCTATCAAGATATATCTTGACATTTCATGAAAGCCTGCCACCATCTGGATACAGGAGATCGCCATGCAACAGGCTCAGAGAGAAAAAACGGCAAAGGTCAAATTCGCCACTCAGGCTGATCCCGTTGTGCTGCAAACCCTGAAAAGCATCGCGGCGAGTGAAGGTCGCCAGATTCAAGCCCTGGTGGATGAAGCCCTGCGCGATTATATCGAGCGCAAAACCGGCAATACTCCCCGCAGGCATGTGATGGATGCGTTCAGGAACAGCATGGAGCAATACGACAGCCTGTACAGAGAGCTGGCGAAATGAGGGATTACCCGACCCTGCATGAAGTTCTGGCTATTCATTCTGAAGCCATCAAGGCATACGGCGGTTCCAATGGCGTGCGCGACCCCGGAGCCATTGAAGCGGCGTTGTTTCGGCCGCAAAGCGGGTATTATGCGGACATCATCGAAGAAGCCGCCGCGCTCATGGAAAGCCTGCTCATCAACCATCCTTTTGTTGACGGCAACAAACGGGTAGCCTTTGCGATCTGTCATGTCTTTCTGGATATCAACGGGTACCGTCTGAATGCGGCCCCCAAATGGCTGTACGACAGAATTTTGCACTGGCTTGAAGAAAAAGAAGGACGATTTGAAACCATGGTGCGGGATCTGCGTTGCTGCGTCAGCAAACGCTGACAACAAAACAACCTGCTTGCGCAAGGCCTCCGGGACGCCCCTGCCGGAGGTCTTTCTTTGCAGTCGGCATTGTTGCACAATGCCCTCACAACATCCGCGCCGCCTGCCTTCCTATTGTCCGAACTCGGCGTTTGCGCTACGCTTTCCCCCATGTTGGACCAGCAAAAGATCTCCCTCGGTAGGGTACGGCAGGCGTATCGGCTGACCTCGAACGAAGTCGAAACCGTCATTCAGGCGCTGTGGCCTCATGCTGTTTTTCCTGCGGAATTATGGCGCAGAGCGCATGAAGCGTACTGGAAAGACTTTGCTGACAGCAATCAGACCATCTATAACAGAGAAAGCCCTGCTTTGCCGCAGCCATGTCTGTCAGACAAACATTTCCATAGCTATTTGTTTGCTCAAGACATGCAGGATTTTTTCAGAAAACTTTCGGAGAATATCCATGCCCATGCCCTGGAACTGGGTCTCCAGTATATTCTGGAAGAAACCTATGATGAAATTGACAACGTATTTCCTGAAGAAAGGGAATGTCTGTTTCATGCCCTGAAAAGGCTTGAGACAGAAGATTTCTCTGATCAATACGCGCCAGACTCTCCCCTGTTTGAAACTCCGATATTCACCATACCTGTATCAAGCTATCACTTCATCTCACATATTTTTGTTGACACCATTCTTGTCAATCGAGATGAAGTCATCAGATTTCTCAGTAAGTATCCCTTGCACATGGAAGTGAAAGGCATTACCCACGCGCTTGTGGAATCCATTCTCAAGAGTATGCCGCCAGAAACAGCCTCCCTTGGAAGTCCCAAAGTACAGACAGAACAGCCAACAGTGGAAGAAACGGAAGACGGCAGACTTACATTCAAGATTCCGTCCGCTGTCTGGAGAGGCAAGCCGGATCATGCCGTCCGCGACGCCATGAAAGACACCTGCCCTCTCGCCGTGATCGCCTATGTGCTGTTTTACTGGTGCGGCTCGGACAAGCCTGAAGCAGGGCACAAGACCCAGATGGGCAGAAAGACGCAACTGGGCCGCCTGCTCACGGAAAAGGAATACAGCGATCCCAAGTCGTACCGTAACCTGATGAACGCCCTCCTCGAAGAAGCGGACGCCTACACGATCGTCAAAGCCTGATTTTCAGTTTTTCTCCGCAGTACCGCATTTTCCCGTCTTTTTCCCGCCAAATTCCCTCACGGGAATCTTTTTTCGTGTGCCAGACCATCCTGAAGACCAACAACCTTCAGGAGTTTTTTTTCATGGCTCGACGCAAACCATCATTCCCCGAATTCGGCTTTGTCCGTCTGCCCCAGATTCTGGCCTGCATCCCCATCTGTGAAAGCGCATGGTGGGAAGGCTGCCGTACCGGTCGCTACCCCAAGCCCGTGAAACTTGGTCCCCGCACCACAGCCTGGCGGGTTGAGGACATCAAAGAACTTATCGAACGCCTGAGCAACGGTGAAGACAATGTCAGGTAGCTCATACCTTCCCGCCAATTCCGGAGGCGAGGCATGAGCGCCGACATTCTGCACAGCTTTGCCGAGTGTCTGCGCGCGGCGGGACTGGAGGTCGAGACCGTTTTGGCCGACGGCCTCCTGCACCGTTGCGGCACTGCGGGCAAGCCCCAGCGCAGGGACGGCGTGTACAAGGCATTTCTGGACGATCCGCCCTCCATCTGGTGGAAGAACTGGCGCACCGGAGATGAAGGCACATGGACAGCCCGGCCGGAAAAGGAAAACAGCGTCCAGCGCAAATCGCTACGGACGCGCATTGTCGCCGACAAGGCCAACAGCGAGGCCAATCGGGATCGCCGCTGGGAAGACGCCGCAAAGCTGGCCGTCAGCATCTGGAATCATGCCAGGCCCGCCGGGGACGAGCATCCCTACCTGCAACGAAAGGAAGTCCCGGCCATCGGCTTGCGGCAGACGGATGACGGGCGGCTCATTGTTCCGATCCTGGATCAATCCGGCCAGATCCAGAGCCTGCAATTTATCCTGCCGGAAAAATCGGCAAGCAACCCGGACAAGTTCTTTCTCAAGGGCGGCAAAACGGCTGGCGGTTTTTTCTCCCTTCCGACAAGGGATGATGCCCAGGACGGCCCGTTGCTCATTGCCGAAGGCTACGCCACTGCGGCAAGCCTGCATCTGGCTACCGGATACGCCGTACTGGTGGCTTTCACCGCCGGGAATCTGGAAACCGTGGCCCGCACAGCCCGAAGCATCCACCCGGACAGGGAGCTTGTGCTGTGCGCGGATAACGACTGCGAAACCGCCAAACCCGACGGCACTCCGTGGAATCCCGGCAGGGAAGCGGCTGCCAGAGCGGCGCGGGCCGTGGGCGGCAAGCTGGCCGTCTGCCCCGCTCATGAAGGCAGAGCCACGGATTTCAACGATCTGCACCGGCTCCGCTCCCTTGAAGCTGTGCGCGCGGTTGTGGAAGCGGCACGAAAACAGGATGTTGATTGCCCCATGCCCGAGGGCTTCTTTCTGGTGCCGGAAGGCAAACGCGCCGGACTGTACAAGCTGGAGACGAAGCCTGACGGCGAGGTGAACGAAATCCGTATCGGCCCCCCGCTCCATGTGCAAGGCATGACCCGCGACAGGGAGGGCAACGAATGGGGCCTGATGCTCGCATGGGCTGATCCCGATGGCAAAAAGCACACCTGGCCCATGCCCATTGAGCTGCTCTTTCGTCAGAGCGCCGACTGGTACAGCGCACTGGCTTCCGGCGGCTGGCTGGGCAATCCGCTGACCAGGAAAAAGCTTGTGGACTTTCTGTCCGCCGTTCGGCCCGTCCGGCGTATCCGCTGTGTGCCGCGCACCGGTTGGGACAGCACCGACTGGGACAACGCCGCCTACATCCTGCCGGATGCCGTGTACGGCGAACGATCCGGCGAAACCGTAGTGCTGCAATCCGCGCACCACGGCGATCTGTACCGCACCGCCGGAACTCTGGACGGCTGGCGGGAAATCGCAACGCTCGCCGTCGGCAACTCCCGTCTCAGCTTTGCCCTGTGCGCGGCCTTTGCCGGGCCGTTGCTGCGCCTGGCCGGTCTGGAAGGCGGCGGCTTCAGCTTTGAGGGCGGTTCGTCATCGGGCAAGACAACGGCCCTTCAGATTGCCGCGTCCGTCTGGGGCGGCCCGGAGCATGTCCGAAGCTGGCGCGCCACAGACAACGGCCTTGAGAATATCGCCGTTCTGCACAACGACAATGTGCTGATTCTGGATGAAGTCGGACAGGTCAACGGCAAGGTTCTGGCCGAGTGCGCCTACATGCTGGCCAACGGTCAGGGCAAGGGTCGTTCCAGCCGCGAGGGCAATCTTCGCAAGTCGCACGCCTGGCGTCTGCTCTTTCTGTCCAGCGGCGAACTCGGCCTTGCCGACAAGCTGGCCGAGAACGGCCTGAAATCCAGAGGCGGGCAGGAGGTGCGTTTTGTGGGATTGCCCGTGGATACGACCATGATCACCGAACTGCACGGCCTTCCCGATGCCGGAGCCGTGGTCAACCGTCTGAAGGAAGTGACCGCCATCCATTACGGTCACGCGGGCCGCGCCTTTCTGCACAAATTGACCGAATCCGACACCATGAGCACGGTTTTGTCCGAGCTGCAATCGGCCCTTGCCAACACGGTTAATCGCCTTGCGCCCGCCGGAGCGGACGGGCAGGTGCGGCGCGTGGCCCAACGCTTCGCGCTCTGCGGGCTGGCCGGAGGTCTGGCTGTGCAGATGAAGATCCTGCCCCCTGACTTTGACGCTCTTGGTTGCGCCGAACGCTGTTTCCAGGACTGGCTGACCGCTCGCGGCGGCATCGGCGCTTCCGAGGATACGGCCATTCTCGCGGCTGTGCGTCTGTTTATTGAGCAGCACGGGGCAAGCCGTTTTCAGGACTTGAATACGCAAACAGCCACCTGCGTCAACCGCGTGGGCTTTCGGCGCACACGCAACAGCATAACCGAGTATCTGATTCTGCCGGAAAGTTTTCGGGCCGAGGTTGTCAAAGGGTACTCCGAGACAAGAGCCGTGCGTGTTTTGCGTGAGGCGGGCTGGCTGCGCACTCCAGACAAAAATCGGTTGAAAGCTCAGGAGCGCCTTCCCGGCCTTGGGCGTGTGCGCGTCTATATCGTGTGCTTGCCGGATGATACGGACGAAGCCCCTACGCAAACCTTGTCTGATTGAGCGGCGACAGTGGTGACAACGGTGACAAGCCTACAGCCGCAAGGGATTATGCCTGTCACCACTGTCACCATTGCATATTTAAGTGGTGACAGCCGGAACGCCTTGCCATTGCTGAGTTGTCACCACTGTCACCGCTGTCACCACTGAAAAATACACAGGGAGAAGGATCTATGTCCTATCTCGTTTTGCATATGGACAAATTCAAAAAGGACGCCATTCGCGGCATCCAGTCGCACAATCGCCGCGAGCGCGAGAGTCACAGCAACCCCGACATCGACTACAGCCAAAGCGCCGGAAATTACGATCTTCATGAATCTGCCTCAGATAACTACGCGCAGGCCATTCAGAACCGCATTGACGATCTGCTCATGGTCAAGGCTGTGCGCAAGGACGCCGTATACATGTGCGGGCTTGTGGTCAGCTCCGACAAGGCATTTTTCGACACACTCACTGCCGAGGAAACCAGGCGTTTTTTCGAGGAGAGCGCGGCCTTTCTGACCGACTTCGTGGGCAGGGAAAACGTCATCTCGGCAATGGTTCATACTGACGAAAAAACACCGCACATGCACTTCCTTCATGTGCCGGTGACGCCGGACGGGCGTCTCAGCGCCAACAGCATCTATACCCGCGCCAGTCTGAAAAAGCTGCAAGCCGACTTGCCCGCCCATCTGCAACGCTGTGGCTTCGACATCCAGCGCGGCGTCGAACAGAAGCCGGGAGCAGCGAAAAAGCATCTGGATACGCGGGAGTTCAAACAGCAGCAGGAGGCCCTCGACGGTCTGCGGAGCGAGGCTGATGCTGTAGTGGCTGATGCTGTAGTGCATGAAGCCTTGCTACTCATCGGAGAAATGGCTGAAAGACAGAAGCAGGAGGAAGTCTTGCAGGAACGTCTGCAATTCATAGAACGACAGGAACGCGAGCAACAGGAAGCGGAGGCCCGCCAGCAGTCCGAGCGCGAGCGGCACATCCGGCAAGAGCTGGAAGCCGTGCCGCAACACCGTCGCTCAAGGATGCGCTGACCATCCGCCGAGAATCTCGGCTCAGGGTCGAGCCATAGCCCACTATGATATGTTTATAAGATTTTACCAGACAGTATTCCACAAATAAATTTTGTATTTTCATATAATTATTGAGATAATGCGACTATTGAGGAGTATCCCAATCCATTGACGTCCGGCACTTTTAGGGGTATTTTTTGGGGTATGAAATCGGGATGCTTTTGTTAATTTTCATACTGATTATGGAGGCGTCCATGCCCAGAGTCATCAAACCGCTGACCGCTGTCCAGGTCAAAAACGCGAAGCCCCAGGACAAGCCCTACAAACTTTATGACGGCGGCGGCCTGTTTTTGCTGGTCACGCCGGCCGGGGGAAAGCTTTGGCGTTTGAAGTATCGGCAGGAGAACGGCAAGGAGGGCCTGCTGTCCTTTGGTTCGTACCCGGCGGTGTCTTTGGAGCAGGCACGGCGGAAACGCGACGAGGCGAAGCAGCAAAAGGCATCCGGGAACGATCCGGGACAAATTGCCCGCGCTGAGAAGGCTGAAAGCAAATCGCTTGCCAGGAATACCTTTGCCGCCATTGCCGGGCAGTGGATTGATTTCATGGGGTCCAAGATAGCTCCGCAGACCCTGAAGTATTACAATTCGCTCATGAAAAATTATCTTCTTCCCAATTTCGGGGATATGCCAGTCAAAAAAATCAAACCGTCGCACCTGATAGAGGTATTCAGAAAAATTGAGGAAAAGGGAACATTGTACAGTTCCAAACGGTCATGCCAGATTTGTTCAAATGTTATGCAGTATGCGGTTGCTCTTGAACTCATCGAAATCAATCCCGTTCCATCCATTCGGAAATTACTGAAGGTTCCCAAATACGGCCATTTTTCAGCCGTCATCGATCCTGAATCATTGGGTAATATACTGTATAAAATAGAGCAATACAAAGGATATGGCACCATACGCAACGCCTTGCGAATGATGCCGTATGTTTTTGTGCGATCAAGCGAACTTATGAACGCTCGATGGGCGGACATGAATTTTGATGCCTGCGAGTGGCGGTACACTGTCCGCAAAACGAATACGCCTCATATTGTTCCTCTTGCTCCGCAGGTCATTGGTATTCTCAATGAACAAAGGAACATTTCCGGGGACTGTGAGCTTGTCTTTCCCGGTTATTATGACAAGACAAAGCGTATGGGGCCAGGTTCAATGTGCCATGCGCTCCGCACATTGGGGATACCGTATTCCGACATGACGGTTCACGGATTTCGTGCCACTGCGCGAACCCTTCTGGATGAAGTTTTGGGTGAACGCTATGAATATATTGAGCACCAGCTTGCCCACGCGGTTCGAGATCCAAATGGTCGGGCCTACAATCGCACCGAACATCTTGCGGAGCGCAAAAGGATGATGATCAGGTGGGCCACATATCTGGACACACTACGCGAAAAAGCGCGCCAGGCAGCATAAAAACAAGACACGCCCCCGGCCCTGTTCCAAAGATTCCGTAATGCGGCGCGGCCCAGGCATACACCCTGACCGCGTCGTTTCTTTTTGCCTCATATCCCGTCTGTGCTTCCATGTCCGCCAGTTTCGGCAACGGCAGCGGGCGAGGCTGTGTCTTGATCCCTCTCTTCCTTGCCCGTGGCAAACCCCAGTGCCGGAACTTTTTCAAACAGAGCTTCCAGCCTGGTCAGTGGAACCGATAGCCCGGCATCCGCGAGCACGTCCCTTATGTCGCGCGGGGTATAGCCCTGCCGCACGGCCTTCCTGATGTCCTTGCCCAGAAGTTCCGCGACCTCCGCACGGGTTTTGCCAATCGTTTTCATAGGCAAGCTGCGGAGCCTTTTCCGGGCTGCCTCTATTTGTTCCATTGTGTAGCGTTGAGCTTTTGCCATAGCTGTCACCTTCCTTGTCAAAAATTCAGAGACCTTTCCCCATACCACAGTGAAAACTTGAGTGGCAACTTTTCTTTGTGGATATATTTGTACAATACTGGATGTATCTGGATTATAGTACATAAGTATAGACAGTAAATTTTTTTAACTCATTTCTGTTTAAATTTATATTGCCTTCAGAATCATTTGTTCAAGGAAAAGCAATACAGTCTTTTTCATTTTTTTCTCTGGCCTCCAAGCTCATTTTTCATCTATGCTTGCGTCAAAAGCAAAGGCGTGAAGCGGCCAACGCGCCAGCCGAGGCAAGAAAGGGCATTCCCAAGCCCGAAAAAGGTTCTTCTTTACAGGATGGTAGCTGTCTGACAACAGCTCACATCCTGCCAAAGGCTTCGCCTCTGGACTCCGGCAGAGCGTTCGGCGCTTCGCTTCTCACGCTCTCAAAAAGGCGGGAAAGGCAGATGGAAAAGCGGAAGGCGACAATCAGATTTCAGAAACGGCGGACGCTCAGGCTCACCGCTGAAGAAGACGCAAGAATGACCCGACAGGCCGCGACCGCCGGAATCTCTGTTTCCGAGTACATGCGGCGGCTGTTCTTCGGCGGCAGGCCCATCATTGCCAGAACGGACGACCAGACCATCCGGGAGCTGCGGCGACTTGGAGGTCTGCTCAAGCATCATTTCGACGTGGTGCAGCGAACACAAAGCACGGCCACCCTCGCGGAACTGGACGCCGCGCTGCGGGCAATCCGGGGAGCCATCGAAGCCCTGAGCGAAACGCGATGATCATCAAGAAGCTCAAACGTACCAGCTTCAAAAAGTCCAAGGCCGCCATGATCTGCGGTCTGGTGGACTACATTCTTGCTTCTCATGATGAAGAAGGAAGGGACAAACTCGCCTTTGCCGGAAGCAAAAACTTTTTGACAACGACTGTTGCCGCGCAGAAAAGGGAAATGATTTCTCTGGCCGAGGAATCCATCCAGAGCAAAATGCCGGTCACGCACTGGATTCTGTCATGGCAGGAAAACGAACAGCCCACCCGTGAACAGGTGGACGAGGCGGTCAGTCTTTTTCTCCGGGGAATGGGGCTTGCCGAACACCAGACAATTTACGCCCTGCACAAGAACACGGGTAATTATCACCTGCATATCGTTGTCAACCGAACGCATCCATATACTGAAAAGGTAATTCAGCCGCACCGGGGTTTTGACATTGAGGCAGCGCACAAAATTATTGCCGAAATCGAACATAAACAGGGCTGGGCACCGCAGATAAATGCCCGCTATCGCGTCAACGAACAGGGGCATGTGGTCAGGAATCTCCAGCGCCGGGAGCAGGTAAAACCCAAGTCCAAGGCCGAGGACTTTGAAAGCGCCACGGGCGAAAAGTCCGCGCAACGCATCGCCCAAGAGCGCGGACATGCCGTCATTCAGAACGCCTCATGCTGGGAAGAGCTGCACGCCGGCCTGGATGCCGTGGGGCTGCGTTTCGCCCGCAAAGGCTCCGGCGCGGTGATTTTTGTGGGGGATATGGCGGTCAAGGCGTCCAGCGTGGACAGAAATTTCAGTCTGTCCAAACTGTGTAAGCGGCTCGGAGCGTTCGAGCCAGGCTACTACTCCAGGCGGACATTCAAAAAGCCCGCCCCGGAGCCGGTCAGTCATGTATGCCGGGAGGAGTGGCTGGAGTACCAGAAAGAGCGGCAAAGGCTGGCCGAGGAAAGACTCCTCGTTGAAAAGAGGCAGGAAGAAGAACGGGAAGAACTGGAACAGCGGCAGCGGGAGCGCCGGGAGGCAGCCACAGCCCGTCTTGCCCGGCACGGGCTTTCCGTACTGAATATTGCCCGGCATTTTCTGAAAGAACAGGAACGGGAGGAGAAAGCGGCGTTGCGGGGCAGACAGTCTCAATCAGGGCAAACGGAGCGGCTCCCGCGCTTCAAGCACTGGCTCGGCAAGCGCAGTCCGCACCTCGGCAATCTGTGGCGTTTTCGCAAGCGGATCGTTCCCGGCGTGGAGGTCAGGAAGCGTGAATTTCCCAGGGTCGGCACGCTGCCCTCGCCCTATGCCGCCTACCGGGAAATGGTCAAAAAGCGTTTCCCGGAAACGATGGATGCCTCACGCTTGGACGCGGCCATTGCCCTGTACCTACGCTGTGCGGGATATACGCCGCAGGAGGTAGCCAACGAATTATTCAGACACAGCCCCGTCCGCCCCCACAGACAGAGCCGTGACGAACGGATAGAGTACGGGCGCAGGGTGGTCGGGTACGCCTTCGGGACGGCGGGAGATATTGATATTGCCAATGTACAGCCTACGGAGGCGGAGATTCGGAATTTCGACAGGGAGGCGGCTGAACTCGCACGGGAACAAGGCACGAAAGAACAGAAACGCCACGTTGCATTTCGTTTGCGGTGATCATGTGAAGCTATATTTTTGAGGGTTCCCGGCATACGGGATGAGAGGCAAACCGCACGGCTGCTTCTTTTCTCTGAAATGCCTGCGTTCGGTGCGGCGCAAGCCGGAACAGGAGCCGGGTATTGACCCCATCGGCATCACCTAGCGATCTGGTACCGGTAAAACGTATGAGAGTATTAATCAGCTGATGTTCACAGCCCCAACAGGTCAGCTTTTATGCGGGTTTCCTGCCCACAAAACATTCGTTGGTTAATACTCTCCGTAAAACAGCGGGGGGTGAAACATGAAAAATTCGGGCAATGGCAGACAGGGACAGACCCATGGTATAAAGCGTGACGGCAAGGGCTTTTTCACTTGCCGGGCGGCCAAGTGGAGTGGTGCGAGTAAATTGAAATCCACAATTCTTGCAGCGATCCCGTTGTTTTCCCAGAATCTTTCCGCTTCGATATACCGTGCTGGCATGGCACTGGGGGCAGTCGGGCTTTGCTTCCATGCGCTCCTCCTTTTGGAGGGATATAACATATTTACATCATATTGTTAATACTCTCACTTTATATTCCAAATGCATCTAATATTGCTTTGAGTGCCATTGGACGAGCATATTTCGTAACCGCGTCACTTATGCTGATGGTATTACATTCCAGAGGTTGTTTCCACATGGCAGGATAAATTAACAGTTCTTTCTCCAGACCATTTACTGTTAGAAATAGGCTGTCGCCTTTCTGTGAAGTTTTTATCTTATGCGCTTCAAATATTGGGGAAAATGGTTTGAGCAGTTCTTTCCGCCTGTCTATATGAAGAGGTTCCGCAAGTTTTCCCTGTGCGCTCCAGCGCAGGAGATCCAGTGCGGCAAATCTATCCAATCGGCCGTGAAGGTGGCGGTTACAATAGAGCATTTTGCTTTTGAAATTATTCAATTTCAAAAGCGGCGCTGCCATCATTTCGCGTCCAGAACGCGGTCTGGACGCTCATTCGGCGCGGGCGTCCGCTCCCGCGGTCGCCAGAGCGTTTAGCTAATTTTATTAGCAAAACGCTCTAGTGCTTTAAACAGAGATGACAGGCATCTTCACATTTACAGGCTGAAAGAAATTGTTCAGTATTTCGAAGAATCTCAGCCATGTAGGGAACAAGTCCTACGGCGTATCCTGCCCCACTGGAAAGACTGTCATACAAATACAGGTCAACGAAGACTTCGCCTTTATTCTCTCGAATACGATAGCCACTAACCAGTTCTGTAAACTCGATATCCAGCTTTTGACAGACCTGAAGGCGCAGTGCTTCAGCTAGAGACTGCGCGGCTCGTTCCAACCATGGGGTGTTGCGTTGCGTATCCATCTTATGGCTGTCCAACCTGCACTCCAGTACGAGCATATCCGTAATGAAATCATAGCCCAGATCAACTTCCAGCACATCCGTATGACGGCATTTTTCTCCGAACTTACTCCGATAGGGACGCCCTACTTCATTCTTCAACCGACTTTTCTGGACGGAGGGTACAGCAGCTCCGCAGTCCCGGCATACATGAAAGCCGTTGCCGCCACCGCTATTCATCATAATGATGCGCTGGCCGCTCCGGTCAGCCATGCGCATATATCTGCACCCCTCCACGAGCGCCATATTTCCCGATTCCGGCAGGGTTGAGTACAAAGGCTGCTCTGTCCACGAATACGTCTCATCCAGGCGGGAAGCCGACATGCCCTCGGCATTGACCGGCGCAAACCCCCATGGCTTGAGCATCGGACGCCCTTCCTCAAGTTTTTCCGATCCGCAGAAGGGGCATCGCCGTTCATCGCCGGAGGCCAGGCCGAACCAATGACATTGAGGACAACGGACGATCGGTTTCAGATATGCTGTATCTTCGATAAAAGACCGGGCCGGACTTTTCCAGTTTGATTTGCCGTCGATTTTATACCGTTCGCTTCCATAGCTGTACAACCCGCCGATCTGATAGGTATTCTTATCCACGACGATACCACGCCCAGGAGCATATTCACTGATAGCTATATCCAGCCCACGGGATACCTGATAACGCAGCCGACCGGATTCATCCGTGATATACACGCTTACGACGTTCTTGGGGAAAGAATAGGTAGGAATGATGCTCTCTTCATACAGAGCATCAAGCAGGTTGCGGGCCTGAATTACTGGTCCTGCCGATTCATAAAGTTCCGGATGCTTACGCCACTTTTCGTAAAGCGATTTTAAAGACTGTCGCAGTCCTTGGCGAAAATCATTTTCCTCAATGTCAACATTCTTATCCAGCAGGATGCCGCCGCACAACACAGGCCAGCTTTCAAGAAATTTTAGGAAACTATCCATATGAGTGGACAGAAAGTTCGCTGCGGGAATTTCATCCAGTCCCTGCAGCCCATTCTGCTCGCAGTAGTCTTGAATGACGACCATGGACAGATGACGCTGGAGCAGTCGAGAACTCCGTGTGTCTATCCACGGTCGACGCGGATCTCCCCGAAACATGGGAGAAGGATCTCGAAAATATAACGCATCATGAGGTCCGTTTTCACAGAAAGTCACGATGGTGGAAAGGACGGCCCCACGACGACCTGCGCGGCCGGCTCGCTGCTGGTAATTTTCGCGCAAGGGTGGCACGTTGCGCAAGCCGACAGCAACAAGAGAACCAATATCGATACCCACTTCCATAGTTGTCGTGCTGCTCAGAATATCTACGGGAGAATCGCCCTCCTCAACTATGTCTTGAAAACGCAATTCATACTCTTCCGTGCGAGACCACAGCTCGTCGCGCTGGTCTTTGTAGGAAAGCTGTGCCGTATGCTCTTCAGTATCAATGACGCGGATAGGTGCCCCTTCGAGAGCATCCCGCATCTGTTTTTTCCACAGCTCCAAGGCTTCAAGCTCTCGACCGGCAAGCGGCTGTATGGAGGGCGCGCCGCAGTTTGGACATGCTCCCTTAAAAGGCATGGCCGTCACCCCCGAACAGCGCGAGCAGCGATACCAGACATGATCCATGTCAAACCGAGGAACCACGGCACAAAGATCGATATAATATCTCCCCTGATTGCCCCTGCCGCGTTTGAGAAAATTTTCCTGAAGGGTTCCCCGCCATTTCTTCACGGCCGGAGAATCCTGCTGCCACCCCATGATGTGCAGCACGGATGAAGGCAATTTCCAGTCTTCCTTAAGGCCACATCCTTCGTAGGGAAGCAACACTTCTTCCCGGACTTCATCCGATATCTGATGGCCAAGAGCCAGCTTGTCGCGACAGATATTCAGCATCCATGCGTTGAACAGTTCGACGAATTCCTGTCTGCCGGTCAGGATGCCATCGTCTTCCAGCTCATCCAAGGCATCCTGAAGATGTTTTTCTTCCGGCTCCAGCCATGCCATGGCGATATCGGAAGCGGTGTTGTAGCCTGAACAAAAGAGTCTGAGCAATTGTACCTGCATCTGTTCGGGGGCAGACGCCATATCCATATCGGGAGAACGCCCCCGCTTCATCCGGCGCAGCACTTTCGCGCAGTCTTCATCCCAAAACCTCTGACCGTCTTTGCCGCTGAACATATGCACATTATGCAATTTGGCCTCAAGGGCGAAATATCCGTACAAATCGTTCAGGGTCTGCGACTCGTGCTCCTGCGACATTCTTTTTAATGCCAAGGCAAAAAGCTGACGCGCGGCAGTGAGATCAGAGGCCTCCGACATGTCTCGAGCCAATGTTGCCGCTCCCTGACGACTGTCGGAAAAAAGCAGTACCTTGCGGCCCTCATTAGGAAACTCCGTTTTTCCCGTCTTTCCCGGAACCGGCGGCTGAGTTTCAAACTGCGCCCGAATGAGACTATAGAAAGGGAAATTCCCACGCACAGCAAAATTCAGGATCTGATTCGGCCCCAAACGCCGTCCACAGTGCGGGCAGGTATGAAACGTTTTGAGGTGCGGCCTTCCCGCATCTTCAAAGCCGGGACAGTAGTAAAGTTTTCGGATAGCGGGTCGCCCCTGGGGAGTGTCATCGCCGATATGCAGAAAGCCGTTGCGTGTATCCAGATAACAGGGGGTGATCTTAGACTTGCCCGAGCTCTTCAGGGCCGTAGAGCCCTTTGGCGGTATGTAAAGATGAATCTCTTTCAGCGTCCTGTCCATCCACTGCCCGGGAAGCCTCCAGAGATATGCCAAGCCTCTATGTCTGAACTGTTCTTCAAGAATGTATCCCTTGAAAAACAGCGCACCGCAGCGACGATCACGATACAATTCATAGACCATGCCGCCGCAATGCGGGCAAGTGGCCTGTCCGCTGGAGAAGGTCACTTCTCCCAGCGTGATCCCTCCTACGCTTGAAGAATGCGGACAGTCCGGGTTGGAGCAGGCGAAAAGTCCCTGTATACCTCGAAACAACATATGCGCCCGCACAGGAAACAGAATATCTCCGTTCTTCCGGGCCAGTGCAAGCATGGAAAGAAGTGTGCCTGTCATCGGCAACGCCTGATCCAAGGCGGTATTCGGAAAGATGGTGGAAGCCAGCTCTGAAAGGGCAACCGACGTACCTCGGCACAGCCCCATAAGCTCACGGAATGGCCGGTATTCCGTCAGGTGTTCAAACAGCCATTCTTCGGCTTCCGCAACAGACGCAAATAGCTCACCTTTCCGGTAAGCACCCCAAAATCTGTTCAGAGTGTCCGTCAGATTTTCACCTTCGCTCAATTCAGAGGCCGAAAAAGCGGCAATATGTTTCGCTGGGATGTCTCTATGTGCCTCAGGCAGAACTTTCCTTGATCCGGTAAGATGACAAAATCCTTCACCTTTGGAAGCCGTAAGACGACCTGCAAACTCACGCACGGCATTTTGATCTTGTTCATTGGCGTCAGGCATACTGGCGGTGGTCAGAATGAACTGCACGCGCTCGCGGGAGATGCCGAGCTTGTGGAACAGACGGCGCAGCAAAAGTGCGACTTCACCGCCCGAAGCTCCCTTATACATATGAGCTTCATCAATAACGAAAATCAGACGATTTGTCTGTGAAGCAGACAACCACGCACGGGTATCGTCCCATATGCCGCGTTCATGTGGACGAAACAGCATATATTCCAACATGGAATAGTTGGTAATGAGGATATCCGGGGTCACGCCCTGCATCTCGAAGCGGGTGATGAGTTCCGCATCTTCCGGATCGGTTACATGTCGCCCAAAACTTAAATGTTCCACAAAGGCGGAAAGATCTGCTTTAGCCGGAATACGTCCCTGCTTCTTCAGCTCTTCAATATAGGCATTCCCTTCCGTATCGACAACACGTTTCAGCGTCCGGGCGAGTTCTTTATCCTGATATCCCTTTGAGACCGAACCTGGATACGGGGTACGCCCCGTGTACATACCAAACTGCGGCCTGCGCGCCTCTTTCCCCGCACAGGCCCGGAAATGCTTCACAAAACATCCTCTTTCATCTCCCATCAGACGGCGCAGACGGCTTATCTGGTCGGAAACGAGAGCGTTCATGGGGTACATGATGATACAGCGTACGCCGCGCTTTTCCCACGTTTGAGGAGCATCATGCGCCTCACGAATCAGTGCGGCCATGAGCGGCCACATGAAACACTCTGTCTTACCGGATCCCGTACCCGTAGACACGAACAAATCCTTCCCCGCAACGGCTTTTTCCAACGCTTTGATCTGATGTCGAAAAGGACTGGAATAGACGCCGAGCTTATCGTGTACCAGACAAGAAAAAAAATCTCGCATCCAGTTTGGGATATCCGCAAAGGAGATGCCGTCCGGCACCTTTTCATACTCCGCCGAAGACTCAATATATGGCTCACGGAACAAAATTCCGTGTTCATCCAACCTTTCCTGCAGCGCTTCCAAAAGAACCGGACTCCTGCGAAGATGGGTGATGATATAATCTTTCAAAGCATTCTTAAGTACGGCGTGGGAACCAAGAATACCTTCAGACATGTGAAGTCTCCTTAAACCGGTAGCCCAGATGGGTCATGATGTCATGAAATGCCGTATAGATCTCCCCGGCCATGATACGGGGAGCGAAAGGCCCCTTGTCTCTCTGGTTCGGAGCCAGGTCAGGCCAGCTGTACAGACGGAAAAAAGCGTCTTCCGCTGGCGGAAGCAGATACCCCGGTTTCACAAAAACAAGTTTTCCGACAGTTTTCACCTCAAAAGGAGGTAAACCGCGTCGGGCAAGCATGGCGGCCGCCAGAGCGACATAATGCTTTTTCTCATTCCAATATTCTGGCAGGGCACGGCAGTAAAAGGTGCTCCCGTCAAAACGATATAAGGCATAGGAGTGATCCCCCTTCTTCCTCCTCATCAGGGAGAGTATCTCCTTATCCGGCGTATTCTTCCAATAGCCCTGGCGGAGAAAAGAAGGATCAAGACACAAAAATTCCCGGCCTTCCAGAGTGTGCCGGCGTTCTTCACGCAAAGACTCTTCCAGTCGCTCCAAATTTTCCTCCGAGGACAACGCCCGCAGCCCAAACATGGAAAAAATGTCCCTGTTCGATTTGTTAGACATTTCTTTTCGGTAAAACCCGGCCCCACTTATGGGGCATACTTCTCCAGGACGAAGTCCCCGCAGAAAAGATACCCCACTCTTGAAGGCACAGGACGGAGCGGCTGGGGCGGCACGAAACTCTTTATGGTAGAAGCATCCGCCGTTCCGAAGAATATCGCATATCTTCACTGACAGCTTTTCTTTCGTTTGCCTCTCGAAAGAATCCAGAACCTTGCCTACCTGAGGGAATAATGTACGAAAAGTCGCCAAAGTTTGCTCTATCGTACAGGTGAGATGCTTCAACGATACGCTTTTTTCATCCTGATTCTCTTCCTGCTCCCAGAGGAAGGTCAGACCGCGCACTGCGGCGGCACTGTATGCAAGGCGACAATACCAATATTCAACCGGTTCAGAGACTTCTTTGTCTATGCCAAGATCCTGGGATATACGTTCAAAGATTTCAGCTTCATTCATCAGGATTGTTCTCCCAGAGCGCCTTCAAGAAAGCGTCGATCTGTAGAACTCAAGTTATTTTCGGATCCAAGCTTTTCAAGAAACTTATTTTTTCGATCCAACGCCACCGCAAAAGGAAAGAGCAGACAAGAAAAATGGAAAAATTCCTTGTATCTTTCATTCATCGTGGCACAGGCCCATGCCGTAAGCTCTCTAACATTGTTTTTTAAAGTAGGTTTCCGGCTCAAGAATTTTATTGAGTTTACCATATTCTTCACATCTTCGCACTTTCCGGATTGATGATATTCGCTGCTTCTGCGGCATCCGACCATGGAGCCGGAAGTCTTGCCGGTAATAAAAATGTCGAGCACCAGCGGAAAAATGTAAGAATATAGACTGACAGGTTCAAGAGGCAGATCATCGGCATAGGGATGAACAAATATCCACATCTTCCCCGTATCTTCCAATTCAGGAATCAGTTGATCGATCCAGCGATGCAAAAAAGGATGCTTCACCACGATGACAGCAGTATCATCATGCAGCACGCATTCCAATACCGTCGGCGTCCATGCCCCACAGCAGTCCAGTACAGCGGCATGGTGTCCCGTCATGGCGCAAGAAAGCGCATCCGCTACGGCCGCCCCCTGCGGACCGGCCAACAGGAGAGGAATACGGCTCTGAAAGGCTCCATACAGGAAATGCGCCAGTTCCTTCTCATGCGCCGCACCGACCATTTTCAAGTTATCCTGCAGCAGTTCCAGACTTTCTTCCGTATTTCGCACATCTTCTTGATCTTCCGTCGGTTTTCCCGACTGGAAGAAAAACGGATCGGAACTGCTGGCATAAGAAGACGCCGCATCTGCATTTTTTTCTGAAGTTCCGAACAGAGCCAGATCCGCAAGAAATTCGGCCGCCTCTTTACGGGCAAGATTGAGCTTCTCCCGTACCAGACACAGGCTTTTTTCACTTAACTGCTCGTAATATACCGCATTTTCCTTTGCTTTTTCTAGGCGTTCTTCCGCATCCTTCATTTCTTGCTGTATCAACGCCAATTTCTTTTGATGTTCTGAGTAAACGTTCTCCAGTTCCTGTTTTTTCTGCTCTAGCTCTCTGCGACGATCAGCATATATTTCTTGTTCCTTAAAAATTTTCTCTTTTTCTTGCTTTAACTCAGAATCATAAGCTTCTAACCATTCATCTTTGAGTCTTTGTCGTAATATATCATCCTCTTTCAAAAGAGATTTAAGTATTTTACTATCTATATCATCACCTTGAACAAACTGATCAAGCTTATTTTGAAATATATTCCAGATCTCTTTTGCTTCTTCAAAAGTAATTGGATAATAAGATAAAATTTTTTCAGGTATTTCTTCATTAGGAAATTGTTTGATTAATTCATGGATCTGTTTTACTCCCTTGCGATATATACCATTTTTCATAAGATAGCGTTTATTTAGTTTTTCAATAAGTAATTGTTTAATTACATCATTTGGATGAGATATGAACATAGACTCATTTTTTTCTGGCAATTTATAACGATAGTATAGATATCGCCTAGATCTATTATTATATATATCTATATTTAAAATATTTCCTTCATATATGTTAAAACATGGTAAGTAATACACGTCATTCTTTAGGCGAATTCTATCTTGAAAAACTTTCCACTGAAAAGATTTGCATAATACTGCATTCAAAATTCTGTTAGATTCAGCAGAATAGTTTTCTTTATCACTTTGATTTAGTTTTTTTTTGAATAAAATCAATCTATTATGCTTACAATCAGGAAGATCTACTCCTTCCTTCAGTTGTTTGGCTAGAGCTTCCTTTGAAAATGTGGAATATTTCTTAATAACTTCAAAGAACGTATCTTCATACCCGTCTAAATAGGTACTTATAACTCGGTCATTCTCATCAACATACCATTCCCATACCCCAAGTTGTCCTGAAGTCATAGGGGTCTTCTGTTGATTGTAAAAAAGTCTGTCTCTTTGATATCCTTTATATGAACCATCGATTTTAGGCAGCGAAAGATATCCGTCTTTAATATCGGCAAGACGTGTCATTCTATTATCTTCACCGGTTATTTCACAAATAGAAATAATTTTTTCATATTCATACATTATTTTTCCCCCTTTTTTCTTTTTCCTGCATCACCGTATACAGCAGAGTCTTCGCTCTTTTGGAAATATTCCCCTTGGCTTGCCTCTGCCGCAGCCACATTTCCACTGAACGCCATCCTCTAAAAAAATGGATAAACTCCGCTAAGGGGCGGGAGGCCTCCACTTCATCTCCAGTCATGCGTCTCAAACGTCGGCAAAGCTGCGTATCCGTCCATCCGACAGCACTGCCATTTTTCGTTTGCTCTGGAGCTTCCGTACCCTGTCTTTTCTGGCCGGGACGAGCGAACACGATGGTTCGCACACAATCCAGCCCCTGAAAAATAACCAGCGTCTGCCCCATCCCCGCTTTCAGTTCCAGATCTTCGCCGCCTTTCAGAGTACGTCTGTCCACCAGCGGTGAGCCTCCGCTCTGCAGCCAGACTTCACCGTCAAACGGCCCTTTCACATAGAGTCGTGTTCCGGGGCGAAGGCCTTCCAACCAGTCGCCTTCCAGTTCGTTTCCCTTGTGATCCGTCACTGTTACCTTGGGCAGAGACGCCGTCTGATCAAAAGATTGCCGAATAAAATAATCATAATGCAAGGGATGAGAGAATCGCCCCAGTTGAAGAAGCGGAGTGTCGGAACCGCCTGACACCATCTGTTTCCGTATCCCGCAGGCAAAACGTATAAGACGTGCCGTTTCTCGCTCCACGGTTGACACTAGTGAAATAGAAGGGAAAGCCTGAACCTTTATCTCTTTACCTATGCCTTCGCCTCCCAGGAAAACAAAAAGCTCATCGGCGTCGTGATAGATAAGGTGAGGCGTACGTATGACCACAGGCCATAGGGGAAAAATAAGCGGAACTTGCTTTTTGAGATTCGCCTTAAGACGAATAAAAAAGCTTGCAGCCTCTTTGCTGAAGCGAAGAGCCTGCACACGGTATATATCATAGCCATGCCAGCCATGTTCTAATACCCGATCGGCACGTACATCAAGTCTACTGCCTGGATCAAAACGTCCACGGATGACCGCAAGATATTCTTTAGCTACCTCCACATCAGTGAAAAACGGCAGACGACGACCGGTTTCGGCTTCAAATAGCGTAATGTCGTCCAGCCCGTCTATCCGCTGAGGCCAGAGCGGAGGCAGCGAAGAACCATCACTAAAAAAAAGCTGAAAATATTCTGAAGATTGTTCCCCTACATTGACCCATGTAAGCCGGTTCGGATAGAGGCGCTCTATAAGATTATACTTGTACTTTTTCCCCTTACTATTCAAAATACAAAGTAGTTTCTGGCCATATTTTTTTAAAGCTGTTTCTTGAAGTGCCAGCAATCCGAGTTCCAGTCTCCAGTGTCCTGATTCTCGTATCAATCGAAGTGGAAGTGTTTGTATTTTTGCTGGAAGACGATTTGTAGACTGACTATACTCATACGCTTGGGAACGATCCTCGCATTCCTTGTTCTGAGCCGCCTGATCATGGCGAAAGTGTCTAATCTTTTTCTCTCCTGCGGTAAGGGTTACCCCTTGCCCACAAATACCGCAGATAAAAAGCTTGCTTTTAGCAGAGACAGTATAAGTATAATGCTCCACCGCCTCGTCAACCGTCACCGGTTGATATCCGTATTTATCCTTCCACATAAAAACGTGGGAAAGCGCCATATGACATCCTAAGTCTTTATAAATGCAGTCTTCTGGATTTTGCGAACTGGCGCGCCATGGCGAGATTTGCCCCTGATTTTGGTGACTGAAAAAATACACATCGCAGATTTTGCCGTTGGCGGGACAAGGGTGTATGGGAAAAACTTCTCGAAATATTGATAGATGAACCAGATTTTGAATGGCTTATGATTGATGCCTCATATATAAAGACTCATCATGATGGAATGGGCGCGAAAGGCGGCAGCCAGGATATGGGACGCACAAAAGGGGGATTAACTCAAAGATACATCTGGCCCTGGATGCGCATGGTATGCCGGTCCGAATGGCTGTCACGTCAGGTACCGTCGCTGATTGTACGAAGGCTTGCAGTCTCATAGAAGGGATTGACGCCGAATATCTGCTTGCGGATAAAGGTTATGACAGCGATGCTTTCGTGGAAACGGTGGAAGAAAATGGATTGACAGCGGTCATCCCACCACGCAAAAATCGGAAAAAACAACGCGATCATGACAACGACTTGTATAAATTGAGACATTTGGTTGAAAATTCATTTCAATTTTTGAAACAGTGGCGAGGTGTGGCTACCAGATATGCAAAAAATACCGCCTCATTCCTTGCTGCAGTTTATATTCGCTGCATAGCTATCTGGGCTAAAATCAAATAACGACACACACTAAAAATCATATATCAATAAAATTACCATAGCGATAAATGAGCATAAAAAGCATGAAGAAGAAGAACCCATCCCCCGCTTTGGATTAGGTTCAGGAATAACATGGGCGCAAAAAATTTCAAAGAGGTAAAGTTTTCTGAGGGTTTCATTTTTGAGATGATTTTCTTAAGAAAATTCGTTTTATTTTACATAGTTGTGAAAGAAATTTCACTCTAAAAGTCATACCCTGAGTTTTCTGGTAGTGGCTCACTTTGAAATATATGCAGCCCGCTTGGGGCATGCTGCCCCCGAATCCTCATGAGCCAGTTTGACAGATGGTATCCCCTGCGGCACCATATTCCCAACAAGCTGAATATCATGAGAATTTCAATGGGTTATTTTTCATGACTGGTGCCCCGCCAATCCTCGAAGATGCGCTCCGGGCACGAACTCGAACACATTTCGGTTCAGACATTCATCCCGTAGTTTGCTGTTGGAGCTTTCCACAAATCCGTTATCCGTCGGTTTGCCGGGACGGCTGTGCTCCATGCTCTCGCCATGTTTACGCGCGCCAGACATCCAACGCCAGACCTGTGAACTCAGGGCCGTTGTTCGTGCGGAGTCTGCGTGCCAAACGTCCCTGCAGGCATTCCAATACCCCACCACCCGTTGGCCGAAAAGCGATACATCCACTTTCAGGGCTGGAGTTGACCTGTCCCGGAGATCAAGGATGCTTAAAAAGGGATGCGCTGCCCCGATATCAGACTGTCGCTGACAAAAACCATATCCCATTGCTCGTTCGGGCCGCCGGACATCGGCAGGCATGACCGCATAAACCTGGACGTTTTTTATGTGGCGCAGGCGCAACGACAGTCCCTCCTCACGATACACAGCTCCGTCCGCTTGTGATTCACCACAAGCCCCTCACGGCGTAAAAGGATATGCAGCCGTTCGCCGAAACGTCGGCGTCCTTGGTCAGTTTCCAATCCCGATCTGGCGGCAAGGGGCGTCGGACAGTGCTGCGGTTGACACCAAGGCCGCGCAGGCCCGCCGCTGAGAGGTGTCGTCGTCTGGATATGCCGCATAGCCTTCCTCCATGACACGGGTTATATAAGCCATCTTATAATCACTATAAAATAAGTTAGAACATGTTTGAGAAGACAGTCCACTGTCGGGCTATCCTGTCCATATGCATCCAACTTTTTTAGGGGTATTTTTTGGGGGTATTATAGCTTATGCCAAATCTTAATATACTGATATAAATAAAAATTAAATATTTCTAGCATAGCCCACTATACTTCCCTGCGGGAAGTCGTGGGCAAGCGTGCCGCTTGACCGCCAAAGGCAAAAGACAAAACCGGGGACATCTCCCCGTCAATCACAGGAGAAAAAAACATGAGCATCACAGCCAGCCAACTGAAAGAAATCCGACAGGAGTTTGCCAGGCTCAAGCCCGCCGTTGTCACGCTGGACGGAAACCGCGCCATGACCGTGAAGCAGGCCATTTTCACCCTTGCCCCGACGCTGGAGCGGATGAAAAAGCGTGGCTTTGACACCCAGGAACTTGTCGAAAAGCTGCGCGAGAAGGGGATCGAGGTGAAGGCCCAAACCTTGACCAAATATCTGACCGAAGCCCGACGGCAACGGGAAGGCCAGAAAACCAAGAAGAAAGACACGCCCCGGCCCGCTTCAACCACGGCGAAGGCCCCAGCCATACCCCCCAGCCCCGCACAGAACAATGACAGGCCCAAGTCGCTTTGGGGGCCGAACCTTCCCCCGGATCATCCGCAAAACCATCGGTGAGATCAACTGTGAACCGATGCAAAAGGACAACCCTATGGAACAGACCTACGGCTACATCCGCGTATCCAGCGTGGATCAGAATGAAATCCGGCAGCGCATCGCCCTGGAACAGCAGGCCATACCGCCCGACCGCATCTTCATGGACAAGATGTCGGGCAAGGACTTTCACCGGCCGCAATACCAGGCCATGCTCAAAAAGCTCAGGCCCGGCGATCTGCTCTGCATCACCAGCATTGATCGACTGGGCAGAAACTATGAGGAGATTCTGGAGCAATGGCGCGTGCTGACCCGGGAAAAGCGCGTGGACATCCTTGTCCTGGACATGCCCCTGCTCGACACCCGGCGGGACAAGAACCTGCTCGGCACGTTCATTGCCGATCTTGTCTTGCAGGTACTTTCCTTTGTGGCACAGAACGAACGCGAGAACATCCGCAACAGGCAGGCTGAAGGCATTGCCGCCGCCAAGCAGCGCGGCGTGCGCTTTGGCCACGAGCCACGGCCCCTTCCTCCCAATTTTCCGGAAACATACGTCTTGTGGACGGAGGGCGTCATCTCGACATCGGAAGCGGCGAAAAGATCGGGCATGGCCCGCTCCACATTCCGTACCCGCGCGGAATCCTTCAAAAAAGATTGTCCATAATATGCCGATAAAGTGTACCTGACCGCCACCCGCTTGTTTGTTATTATCGGGCTGTTTTTAGACTATAAAAAATACTTGGTCAATTGTCATTGGACAAACTCAAACTGCAAGCCTCCTCCTGGCGGTCAGGTACACTTAGCCGCCACCCACCGCGAGGTGGCATGGGGTGGTTCGCCTTGAGGATCTCACAAGCGGAAGCATTGTTCTTGGCATTGACACGCACGATGCCGTCACCATTGTGGCCGCGCAATGGTACGGCAACGCCGTTCTGAACATCACATACAGGAACAGCAAGGGGGAGCTGGGCAGTCGGCTGCTCTATCGCGAGAATGAAGCCTCGCTGACGCTGCAGGAGGCCAGCCTTCCCTGGAGTTTTGATGCCGACGGCGCGCAACTGCGCCTTGCCTCCGAAGCTTGGCGCATCCACTACGCCCATCTGTTTGATCCCTATCTCGCCGTTCATACCTCCGACATAGAGCCGCTTCCCCACCAGATTTCCGCCGTGTATCAGGAGATGCTGGGCCGCATTCCCCTGCGCTATGTCCTTGCCGATGACCCCGGCGCGGGCAAAACCATCATGACGGGCCTGTTCATCAAGGAATTGATGGCCCGCGGCGATCTCAAGCGTTGCCTCATTGTCAGCCCCGGCAGTCTGGCCGAGCAGTGGCAGGACGAGCTTTTCCGCAAATTTCACCTTCGCTTTGACATCCTGACCAACGAACGGCTGGAATCCGCCGTCACGGGCAATGCCTTTGAAGAGGTCAAGCTGGCCATAGCGCGGCTGGACAAGCTGGCGCGCAACGACGCTCTTCAGGAAAAGCTCCGCGTCACGGACTGGGATCTCATCGTCTGTGACGAAGCGCACAAAATGTCGGCCACAGTCTGGAGCGGCGAAGTCAGAATGACCCGGCGCTTCCAGCTTGGGCGGCTGCTTTCCGGCATTGCCCGGCATTTTCTGTTGCTGACGGCAACACCCCACAATGGCAAGGAAGAAGATTTTCAGCTTTTTCTTTCCCTTGTGGATCAGGATCGCTTTGGCGGCGTGGCCCGAACCGGAGCGCAGGCCGTCAACGTGTCCGATGTGATGCGCCGTCTGGTCAAGGAGGAACTGCTCAGATTTGACGGCTCCCCGCTTTTCCCGGAACGCCATGCCGTGACCGTCAACTACGATCTTTCCCCGGACGAGGCCAGACTTTATGAGGCCGTGACCTCCTATGTGCAAAGCGAGTTCAACCGGGCGGACAACCTGAACAGCGAGCGGCGCGCCACCGTGGGCTTTGCCCTGACCGTGCTCCAACGCAGGCTGGCTTCCTCGCCCGAAGCCATCTACCAGTCCCTGCGCCGCCGCCGGGAACGGCTGGAAGACAGACTGAACGAAGAAAGGATCGGGCAACGGAGCAAGGGCGACAGCCAGCCCCTCACAACTCTGGAGGACTACGACGAGGACGAGCTCTCCGCCGACGAGCGCGAAAGCGTTGAGGAGCAGGTGGCGGACAGGGCCAGCGCCGCGTCCACCATTGCGGAGCTGGAAGCCGAAATTGCGACGCTCCGCCATTTGGAACGCCTGGCCGATGCCGTCCGCGCCAAAGGGACGGATCGAAAATGGGAGGAGCTTTCCAGTCTCCTGCAGGATGAACACTGCATGTTCAGCCCGGACGGCTTTCGCGAAAAGCTCATCATTTTTACGGAACACCGCGACACCCTGCGCTATCTGACGGGGAAAATCCGTTCCCTGCTCGGCACTGACGACGCCGTGGTAAACATAGACGGCTCCATCCTCCGCGACGAACGGCGCAAGGTGGAAGAACGCTTCCGGCAGGACAAGGACGTGCGCATCCTCGTGGCCACGGACGCCGCCGGTGAAGGTCTGAACCTTCAGCGTGCCCATCTCATGGTGAATTACGATCTGCCGTGGAATCCCAACCGGCTGGAGCAGCGATTCGGCCGCATTCACCGCATCGGCCAGAGCAAAGTCTGCTGGCTGTGGAATCTGGTGGCCTCCGAAACCCGCGAGGGGCAGGTGTTCAATCGCCTGTTTGAAAAGCTGGAACAGGAAAAGGCCGCCCTGGGCGGCAAGGTCTTCGACATTCTCGGCAAGGTCTCGTTCAACAACCGCCCCCTGCGCGAACTGCTCATCGAAGCCGTCCGGCACGGCAATGAACACGATGTTCAGGCCGAAATTGCACGAATCGTCGACGGCGCGTTTGATCGGGAGGCTCTGCTCAGGCTGGTGCGGGAACACGCCCTCACTGACGATGTGATGGACGCCCACACTGTGGCCGCCATCCGTGAAGACATGGAACGGCAGGAGGCGCGCCGGCTCCAGCCCCATTTCATTGAGGCATTTTTCAGGGAGGCATTCCGCGAGCTTGGCGGCAGAATGGCCGCGCGGGAAAAAGGGCGGTATGAAATCTCCTTTGTCCCCGCCGTGGTGCGCGGCCGCGACATGCTGATCGGCTATGGCGAACCGGTTTTGCAGCGATACGAACGGATCTGTTTTGATAAGGCGTATCGTAACCTGCCAAGAGCCGTGCCCGCGGCCTTGATCGGCCCCGGCCATCCCCTGCTGGAAGCTGTGCTGGATGTGCTTCTTGAGCGTTCCAGCGATGTCCTCAAGCGCGGCGCGGTTCTTGTTGACGACAGCGATCCGGGCGACACGGCCCGCCTGCTTTTTTCCATCCAACATACCATTCAGGACGGGCTCACCCTGCCCGGCGGGGGCAAGCGCGTCATTTCCCAACGCCTTCATTTTGTGGAGCTTGACGCGGAAGAAAATGCCTCCGACGCAGGCTACGCCCCCTATCTGGACTATCGCCCCGCCACCGCCGGGGAACAGCAGGCCGTTCTGACCTGGGCCGCCGATCAGGACTGGCTGTGCCACGACGTGGAACAGCGTGCCCTCAGTCATGCCGTCACGCACCTCATTCCCGAACATCTGACGGAAGTCTGCTCCCGGCGTGAAGCGAACATCGAAAAAACGGCCAGGGCCGTGAAAGAGCGGCTGACCGCGGAAATTCAGTACTGGGATTACCGTGCCGCCGAACTGAAGCAGAAGGAAAATGCCGGCAAACGCAATGCCCGCCTCAATTCCCAGCAGGCGGCGCGACGCGCTGAAGAACTGACGGCGCGGCTGGAAACCCGCCTGACGGAACTGGAAGCCGAACGGAACATGGCGGCTCTGCCGCCGGTGGTGCTGGGCGGCTCGCTGATTATTCCCGCCGGTCTGCTGGCGCGTTTGACCGGCACAACGCCCCCCGTGACCGCCGATGCCGGGGCGCGAAAAGCCATTGAGCAGGCCGCCATGCGTGCGGTCATGGATGTGGAGCGCAAACTTGGCTTCATCCCCCGTGATGTCAGCTCCCACAAATGCGGCTACGACGTGGAATCCCTTGTGCCCGATGCCCTGCGCACGGGTGACCAGCCCAGTCTGCGCTTTCTTGAGGTCAAGGGCCGGGCCGCCGGGGCCACGACCGTGACCGTTTCCCGCAACGAAATGCTGACCGCCCTCAATCAGCCGGAGCAGTTCCTCCTCGCCATCGTGGAGGTGGACGGCTCCCGCACGCATGTCATGTACCTGAAACGCCCCTTTGTGAATCCGCCCGATTTCGCCGTGGAAAGCTGCACCTTCAGCATGACCGCGCTGCTGGAACGGGCGGAAAAAGTCTACGAGGATCAGCCATGAGCCAACCCGCCAAAAAGCTCATTGAAGTCGCCCTGCCGCTGGATGCCATCAACGCGGCATCCGCACGGGAAAAATCCATCCGCCACGGGCACCCCTCCACCCTGCATCTGTGGTGGTCGCGTAAACCGACGGCTACGGCACGCGCCGTTCTCTGGGCGTCTCTGGTGGATGATCCCTCGTCTCACCCGGAGCTGTTCCCCACCGAAGAGGAACAGGAAAAAGAACGGCAGCGGCTGCACGCGCTGCTTGTCCAACTGGTGAAGTGGGAAAACTCCAACGATGACACCATCCTGAACGCGGCCCGCGCCGAAATCAAAAAATACATGGGGGACGGGCCGCTTGTCTTTCTCGATCCCTTCGCGGGCGGCGGCTCCATCCCGCTGGAGGCGCAGCGCCTGGGGCTGGAAGCCCATGCCCACGATCTGAATCCCGTGGCCGTGATGATCAACAAGGCCATGATCGAAATCCCGCCCAAGTTTGCCGGCAACAGGCCGGTCAATCCCGAAACGCGCGCACGAATGGGAGCTGACCGCATCTGGAAAGGCGTCACCGGCCTTGCGGAAGATGTGCGCTATTACGGCGAATGGATGAAGCAGGAAGCCTTCCGGCGCATCGGGCATCTGTACCCCAAAGTGAAACTGCCGCCGGAACAGGGCGGCGGCAAAGCTACCGTCATTGCCTGGAAATGGGCCAGAACTGTGAAATGCCCCAACCCGGCCTGCCGCTGTGAGATGCCGCTGGCAAGCTCCTTTGTGCTGTCAAAGAAAAAGGGGAAAGAGGCGTGGATCGAGCCGCACTTTGAAAACGGCACGGCACATTATGAAGTCCATCTCGGTGGCACGCCGAACCGTGAAGGCACGGTCAACCGTCAAGGCGCTGTTTGTCCATGTTGTGGAACAACAGTACCTTTCCGCTATATCCGGGAACAGGGCAAGGCTGGGGCCATGTCAGCCCAAATGATGGCTGTTGTGGCTGAGGGGAAAAAAGGAAGAATATATCTGTCTCCTGATAATGAACATAGAAAAATAAACCAAATTGTAAAACCGGATACTTACCCGCAAGGGGAAATGCCAAAGAACCCGCGCTGGTTCAGTCCTCCAATGTTTGGTCTCAATGATTTTTCCGACCTTTTCACCCCCCGCCAGCTCACCGCGCTTACCACCTTCAGCAATCTTGTAGCCGAAGCCCAACAAAAGGCCACACAAGATGCTATAGCTGCGGGCTTGGCGGATGACGGCAAAGGGCTTGCCGAGGGCGGTTACGGCGCTACGGCCTACGGGCAGGCTGTGGGCGTGTATCTGGCGTTTGTAGTGGATAAATTGTCAGATAGAAATTCATCTATTTGTAGTTGGGATATGAGTCGTGATGGTTTAAGAAATACCTTTGGGCGTCAGGCCATAGCTATGGTATGGGACTATGCTGAGGGAAATCCTTTCAGTAATTCATCAGGATGTTTTAACAATATGCTGGAATGGGTATTTAAGTGTCTCCTGGAATTTCCAGCATCTATAAAAGGGACTGCCTGCCAACATGACGCACAGACAGATTATGGACTTCGCAATCTTGTTATTTCCTCAGATCCGCCCTACTACGATAATATCGGCTATGCCGACCTTTCCGATTTTTTCTATATCTGGTTGAGACAGTCTTTAAAAAGCACCTGTCCTCAGCTTTTCCGTACTATGCTTGTTCCCAAGACCGAAGAACTGGTAGCCACGCCGTACCGTTTTGATGGCAACAAAGACAAAGCCCGCCATTTTTTTGAACATGGTATGCTGGAAGCTTGCCGCCAACTTTACACCTGTGCGCGGGAAGATGTGCCCGTCACCATCTATTACGCCTACAAGCAGAGCGAAAACGATGAAGGAAGTCAAGCCTCTACCGGCTGGGAAACCATGCTTTCGGCCATTATCAATGCCGGTTTTGCCATAACAGGCACCTGGCCCATGCGCACAGAAATGGCAAACCGTTCTGTTGCCAGCAATACCAACGCCCTCGCCTCTTCCATTGTCCTTGTCTGCCGCAAACGCCCCGCAAACGCACCTTCCTGCCCACGCCGTTCTTTTATGGCGGAACTGAAGCGGGAACTGCGTTCCGCCTTGAAAAAGCTGCAAGCCAGCAATATTGCGCCGGTGGACATGGCGCAGGCCGCCATTGGCCCCGGCATGGGCGTGTATTCCCGTTACGCGCAAGTGCTGGAGGCCGACGGATCGGCCATGACGGTGCGCAACGCTCTGCACAGCATCAATCAGGAACTGGACGCCTACCTGGCGGAACAGGACGGCAATCTGGATGCTGCCTCCCGTTTCTGCATCGACCTCTATGCCCAGTATGCCTTCAACGACATGAAATTTGGCGAAGCCGACGTGCTGGCCCGCGCCAAGAACACTGCCGTCGGCACGCTGGCGGACATGGGCCTTGTCTTTGCGGAAAAGGGCATCGTCCATTTGCGGGAGCGGGAAGATTTACCCGCCCCCACTGCGGACAGCGAAAAAACACTCTGGCTGCTCACCCAACAGCTCACCCACGCCATGCAGGAAGGCGGCATCACGGCCTGCGCCCGGATTGTGGCCCGTATGTACGGCTCCGCGCCAGACAGGGCCAAAGCCCTGGCCTACCGGCTCCATGCCCTTGCGGAGCAAAAGGGCTGGACGCAGGAAGCCTACGCCTACAACACGCTGGTCGTCGCCTGGCCGGAAATCCAGCAGCAAGTCAGCGCCATGCGTGAGGCCGCCCGTCACGCTACCCAGGCCACCCTGCTTTGATCTTTCAGGAGATGCCGCCATGCCGCAAAATCACGAACTCGTTTCCCGTGGCTTTCATTCTCTTCTGATGGCCTTTGCGCCCTATATGTGCGCCATGCTCAAGGCCGAATACGGTGATTCATGGTGGGCAGAGGCCGTTTCGGGCAGGCTGTGGGAAGAGCAAAAACGCGATCTGCCCGTGGATGGCCCGGAAAACACGCTGATTGCGTCGCTGGACATCCAGCGCTGCCTCATCCTGTTTGACCTGCACTGGAAGGACGTATTCCGCAAACGCCTTTCCATCGATCATCGTACCTGGGCCAAAGAGCTGATGGGCGTTCGCAACCGCCTGGCGCACATCGGCGCGCAGGATTTCAGCAACGACGACACCTGGCGCGCTCTGGACACCATGTCCCGCCTCTGCGAACAGATAGCCCCGGATGCTGTGGAGGAGATACGCGCCTTGCTGCGGAAATCCCGCTACGGTTCCGCCGCCGGTTCCACGACTGTGACCGGGCAGACCACGCCCGCCGTGACCGTTGAGCATTCCGGCATCCTCGCCGTTTCTCCGGCCAATCTTCCCAGTTGGCGCGAGGTCATGGAACCTCATCCTGACGTGGCGCAGGGGCGCTATCGGAACGCGGAATTTGCGGCGGATCTGGCGCAGGTGGCGCGCGGGGAAGGTTCCTTTGAATACCGCGATCCGGTGGAATTCTTTGCCCGCACCTACGTCACGGAAGGCATGAAGGGCCTGCTTGTCCAGGCCGTGAAGCGCGTAACAGGCACGGGCGGGGAACCGGTCATCCAGTTGAAAACAGCCTTTGGCGGCGGCAAGACGCACAGTATGCTGGCGCTGTATCATCTTTTACGCGGCGGGCTTGCCCTGGAAAAAATGCCCGCCATCCATCCCGTGCTTGAAGAGGCTGGCGTCAGCAGTCTGCCCGGCGTCCATGTCGCCGTGCTGGTCGGCACCGCGCTTGATCCCAGCCGCAGCAAGCGCCCGCAGCATCTGCCCGGTGTGACGGTCAATACCCTGTGGGGCGAGATGGCCGCCCAGCTCGCGCATTCAGCCGGAAATCCAAAACTCTATGAGCACATCAGGGAAGCGGACAAAAAAGGCATTTCCCCCGGTTCCGAAGCCCTCAAGCGCCTGTTTGACGCCTGCGGCCCCTGCCTCATCCTCATGGATGAACTGGTGGCCTACGCCAGACGCATTTATGGCGTGGGCGGGCTTCCGGCGGGGAGCTTCGACAACTTCATCACCTTCATTCAGGAGATCACCGAGGCCGCGCGCGCCAGCACAAACAGTCTGGTAGTGGCGTCCATCCCGGAATCGGACATTGAAATCGGGGGAGAAGCGGGCAAAACGGCTCTGGAAACCATCGAGCACACCTTCGGCCGCATGGAAGCCATCTGGAAGCCGGTGGCCGCCAACGAAGGCTTTGAAGTGGTGCGCCGCAGGCTCTTTCTGAATTGCAAAAATCCATCCGCCCGCGACATGGTGTGCGACCACTTCAGCACTCTGTATCGGGAAAACCCGACGGACTTCCCGCTGGAAGCCAGGGAGCTTGAGTACAGAAACCGTCTGCTGGCCTGCTACCCCATCCATCCCGAAGTTTTTGACCGTCTGTATGAAGACTGGGCCACATTGGAACGCTTTCAGCGCACGCGCGGCGTATTGCGCCTGATGGCCGCCGTGATCCATGAACTGTGGATGGGCAGTGACGCAGGGCTGCTGATCATGCCCGGTTCCCTGCCGCTGGATCTGCCCAGTGTGCGGGACGAACTGACCCGCCACCTGCCGGAGGGCTGGAACAGCCTTGTGGATCGGGAGGTGGACGGCAAGCAATCCGTCCCCTGGCAGCAGGATAAAAATGTTCTCCGCTATGGCAAGGTACTGGCCTCACGGCGCGTGGCCAGAACCATCATGCTGGGCAGCGCCCCCACCGTGCGCCAGCAGAAGGTGCGCGGCATTGAGACCTCACGCATCCGCCTTGGCGTTGTTCAGCCCGGCGAACAGATCGCCGTCTTCAACGACGCGCTGGCTTCCCTGCAAAACAGCCTTGCCTATCTCTACTCCAGCCCCTCGGCTGACCGTTTCTGGTATGACACCCGGCCCACCCTGCGCAAGACCGTGGAAGATCGGGCGACCCAGATTGCGGCGTCTGACGTGGAACAGGAGATAGAGCGCCGCCTGAAAAAGCTGCGCCGGGAACCGCCGTTTGAAGGCGTCCATATCTGCCCTGCTTCCTCCCTGGACGTGCCCGATGAGCAGGCCGCGCGCCTGGTGATCCTCCGTCCGGCGGAGACAGTGACAGCATCGGGCCAGGGTGCGGCCATGAACGCGGTGGAAGAAATACTGGAACGCCGGGGAAGCTCACCACGAAGCTACCGCAATATGCTGGTCTTTCTCGCGCCGGATCAGACGGCCCTGTCCGCCTTGGAGCAGGAAACGCGGCGCTACCTGGCCTGGCAGTCCGTCAGGGACGACAGTCAGGATTTGAATCTTGACGCGGCCCAGAACAGGGAGACGGAAAACAGCCTCAGACGCAGTAACGAAACAGTTGACCTGCGCCTGAGCGAAACATGGTGCTGGCTTTTGACGCCGAGCATTGACCGCTCTGACATGAAAACCGTGGAATGGGAAAAAACGCGTCTCAGCGGCGGGGATGGTGGCATTATTGGCCGTGCGGGGAAAATGCTGCTTCAGAACGAGACTGTGATTGCCAAATGGGCGCCTGCCCTGCTGCTGATGGAGCTGGACAGTCTGCTCTGGCACGGAGTCAATCAGTTGCAGATAAAACAGTTGTGGGACTACCTTACGACCTATTGTTACCTGCCGCGTCTTGCCAGCTACAACGTGCTGGAAGCAACTATCCTGAACGGGCTGTCATCGGAAGAATATTTCGCCTATGCTGCCGCCGTGGGAGAAAATCGCTATATCGACCTCAAATATAACCAGCCAGCCCAAATAGAGCGAAGCGGCTTTCTGGTGCGGGCGAGTGAAGCCAGAAGGCAGCTTGAACGGGAACAGGCAGGGCGGCCTGATGAATCCGCCAACGGAAAAACCGGTACGGGCGCGGACAAGCCGGAAACATCAGCTTCCGGACTTCAGGAAGGCAACGCGCCCTTTGCCGCACCTGGGGGAACATCAACGGTCACGACTCCGCCCTCTCCTCCTGCGCCCAAAAGTATGCGCTTTTTCCTGTCCGCCCCGCTGGACACCACCCGCGTCAACCGCGACGTGCAGCGCATCGTTGAAGAGGTCATTTCCCAGCTCACCATGGAAAACGGCGTGACGCTGAACCTCAAGCTGGAAGTGGAAGCCTTCGCGCCCAATGGCGTGCAGCAACAGACCGTGCGGGCCGTTTCAGAGAATTGCCGGACACTGAAGATTGATAATTTCGGCTTTGAGGAAGGAGAAGTTTGAGAGAGAGAGAGAGAGAGAGAGAGAGAGAGAGAGAGAGAGAGAGCTTTTCCACACGCGAAAAGTCTGGTTGTACCGTTGAGAAAAATCAAGCTGGAATCTGAGTGATCAGATTTTCAGCCTGCTTTCTGTGCATCCACAGATGAAGCGCATTATCCGCAAAACGCTGAAACAGGAATTTCTCATAAAAAGCGGCAACGCGTTCGTTTTTGGCATCCACCAGAAACAAGGCCCACGCAAGTTCATTGAGGCAAGAGCGACGCAAGGCATCCAAAACCAGCAGACTGCCGATATGCTGGCCTTGCATACCTGATGCAACCGCCAGCCGGCCAAGGCGAACAGCGGGAATATTCGGATAACGCGGCATCTTGCGGGCCATTTCCTCCGGCACGTTATCCAGAAGGACAGACGCCGCAGACAAGGTATAATAGCCGATGATTTTTTTCGGAGCGGTTTCCGTCCTGGCCACTATGACCGTGGCAAAACCGCGTTTCATATCCTGGCTGGCAAGTTTTTGCAGGTATGTATCCAGAGCGGCCTCCCCGCAGGTAAAACCGCTTTTCTCCATAGCAGGAGAGAGAAGACCAAAAAGCAGCTTCATGCCCGAGTCACCCGCTCGCCATACTCGCTGGTCAGGGATTTGAGAAACGGGCTTGGCTCGGATACGTTTTCTTCAGTCAGCGCCTTGGCCAACAATTCCTGGTCGCGCAGGGTCAGACGAATCAAGCTTTGCTCGGCAATGATCCTCTCCGCTTTTTCCAGGGCAGCTTCAATGAGAAAATCCGTGCGAGTCCGGCCTTGCAGGGCAGCGGCCCGGTCAATGGTCTCGCGAACGGTCAGGGGGATTCTGGCATCAATACGGGACATGGATACTTCGGAATTTTGCGACATGGCAGCCTCCTGAAAAAATATATACGGATTTTTGCCGTACAGGTCAAGAGAAATGGGGAATCCCTCACAATTCATCAATCTTCTAAACAAGATGTTGAGGAACACTCGATATAGAAGAAGTAATTTTTGATTTTTCAATATTTCTTATTCTATCAGATATTTCTGTAACTTTATAGCAAAGCCACCTATAGGCAGTTGTGTTATCACGGTAGTCTGCTTCAGCATACATATTAATTCTCCCATCCATCCGCATTTTTTCTACCTGTTCAAAAGCTTTTTGGTCTCCTTTAGGGTAGATAGCAAATGTTGATCCTTTATCTTTATTTATTAAGGAAAAAGCTGGAATATCACTTGGACCATCAGCAATGTAAATCATATTATTTAGGTGAACTCTCCTGATATCTTCTGGCATTTTAACATTCACATTGATTTCAGGATATTGTGGAATCCCCTTATTAATTTCAAAAATAGCACGTGTTTTTGTCGTGTTATCAATAGTATATCCAATCTCACTAATTATTTTTTCACCATTATACTCATCTTCTAGAGCATTTTCACTTTGAAAACGCTCTGCTGACGCGAAAGCGGCAGCCTCCGCAACGTGGCGTACATTCAGGCGAAAACCGCGTTTTTCGCCTGAATGCCACCTTTGGCTTTCATAAAAAGTCAAAGGTAATCTGCTCTAACCAATAACAGTATTGGAGTAAATAACGGACTCCTTGATTAAACTCTCAGCAGGAATACCAAAGCGCCCATGAAGATTGCGTATCATCTTCAAGGTAAGCGGACGCCGATAATTCAAAACATCATAAACCCGGTTCTTACGCCCGATGGCAGGCTCTAAGTCCATCCGGGTTCTAGTATTCCTTCCTCGAGGAATCCTAGGGCTAAGGCGACTTCGTGGCGGAGGCTTTGAGGGCCGTCTCTTACCGCTATATTAACAAAGTGGTATTCTCTTCGTTATCCCTAAATGTTTCGGAAATTTCGGCGTCATACGTCGTGTCTGTACAGTCTTCAAAAAGTTGCACAAGACGTTCAAGGAGAGAAACCAATTCATCTTCTGACATGTGAATCTTTTCTGGAAGGTTGTTATATTTTTTATAAATATTATCATTTAGATGATGTTTTTTGTTCCTTAAAGTAAAATTAATTCCGTTAACCGTATCAGTTTCTTTATTTATAGTAAATTTAAAATCACTATGAGCCAATGAATGTCGCATCAATGTGATAATATCAATAAAAAGTTTGTTCTTAACTACTTCTTTTTCAGCATTAATATCTTCAATACTTGTAATAACACTCTTAATAGAATCAGGGAGACTATCTATATCTAATTTTTCTGTATCAAATCTCTGTAACGCCCCCTTTTCTCTAAACATAATTATACATAAAAGAGTAGCGGAAAGAGCCTCTACCGTCGCGAAAGCTTCTTCTTGATTGTCTTCTTTTTTTTAATAATATGATAATTGGCAATGGCTCTTTGAGCCAGCTCGTAGGCAAAAGTAGGTTTCATATATCCTCCTGTCTTTTTAGAGAATTTTTTGATTGAAAATATCTATTTTCAATCACTTCGCTACCACCATTTCTCGTCCAGAACGCGGTCTGGACGCTCATTCGGCGCTGGCGCCAGAGCGTTTAGCTAATTTCATTAGCAAAATGCTCTAGTTGGCATACGCTTTATCCATAGCCGCCCGGATAAACGCATCAAAGCTGATTTTACCGGTCATATAGTCGCGAATGATCTCAATGCCCCGCCTGGTTGGCTCATAGCCCTCAAACATATTTGAACCGATGGCCGCCGCCGCACTTTCCCAAGCTTCCAGAGAGGGAAAGGGAACGTCCATAATGGTCAGGGCTTCACGGTCTATGGATATGGGAGTATAAGGCATTCTTGCGGATCCTTGGCGCTTGTACCTCATCATAGCAGGCGAAATTTGAGACGGCAAGAGAGACAAAGCCGTGGCGCAAGACCCTGAACAAGGGGCGTGTAGACCAGAACTCCGGTAATACTTCCGGTTTGTTGGTACGGACGTTGGTATGAAAAATTTTAATATTTTTTTATTTCAATAAAAATAAGTAGATGTATTCATAATCTGTTCTCCCCTTCACCAGGTAAGAGTCCAAACAAGTCCCGCAAGGTCTGAAAAGCCTTGCGGGACTTGGCTTTTTGGGCAATGGTATGTCCAGCGAGGTGTCGTAAAAAGCGGGGAGAACCAACAAAAATGACGGTATTTATTGCGGTATGAGCCGATACGGAGGAAACGCGGCCAGAAAAATACCGTCACCCTGCAACCCCTTGCCAGCAAAGGATTTGAGCCATGCCACTGACCGACACCATGCTCAGGAATTTGAAGTCCGACGGTACTCCGGCAAAACTGGCCGACTCTGAAGGCTTGTACCTTTACCTCTCCGCTTCCGGAGGAAAATTGTGGCGGATGGATTACCGCTATGCCGGAAAAAGAAAGACGCTCAGCTTCGGGGCGTATCCCGCCGTCTCCCTGAAAGACGCCCGCCGCAAGCGCGACAAGGCCAAGGAACTGCTTGCCAGCGACATTGATCCCGGCGCTCAGAAAAAGGCCGCCAAAGAAGAAGCCGAAGCGGCGGCGCGTGAACAGGCGCTGACCTTCGCCGTTGTCGCCCAGGAATGGTTCGCCACAAAACAGGATTCCTACGCGGCGGCCAATATCAAGAAAAAACAATGGCTCCTTTCCCTGCTCAATGAGCGGATTGGCGAAAAGCCCATCAGCAAACTGGTGCCTGGGGATATTCTGGGCGCGATCAGGCCGGTGGAAGCCGCCGGACATTCGGTAACAGCGCACAAGCTGGCCGAAACCGCCGGACAGGTCTGCCGCTTCGCCCGCACCTGCGGCTACATCGTCTTCAATCCGGCTGACGGCCTCAAGGAAGTCCTCAAGCCCATCCAGACAAAGCATTACGCCACCATGACCGATCCCGCCGCTGTCGGCCATCTCCTGCGCTGCATAGACGAATATCAGGGCGGAGCCGTTGTCGGCTACGCGCTCAAGATACTGCCCTATCTGGCGCTTCGGAGCGCCGAGCTTCGCGGCGGCAGATGGTCGGAGATTGATCTGGACAAGGCGCTCTGGATTGTGCCCGCCGCCAGACGGGAAAATGCAAAGGACGGCGGCGGCATGAAGATGCGCATTGCCCATGCCGTGCCCTTGCCCACTCAGGCGGTCAAACTTTTCCGCGAACTGCATCTGCTTACCGGCACCGGCGAACTCTGCTTTCCGGGACGGCATTCAGCCTCGCAATGTATTTCGGATATGGCGCTTTTGAACGGTATCCGCCGAATGGGCTTCAGCAAGGAAGAAATGACCATCCACGGTTTCCGCGCCATGTTCTCCACCATCCTGAATGAAAAGAAACTGGAATGGGGCTTTGACGGCGACATCATTGAGGCCCAGCTTGCCCACAAGGAGCAAAATACCGTTCGGGCTGCTTACAACCATGCGTCATATCTGGAGAAACGAAGGGAGCTGCTTCAGAGGTGGGCCGATTATCTGGACGAATTACGCGGGCAAAGGGTATCCAATACCTTGGAATAGTTGAATAAGTAAACAAGATTCAGGTTTATGGCAGGGCTTTGCGGCATCATGGCTGCAAGGCTCTGCTTTTTTATTCGCACAAAACTTTTTTCAGGAAAAAACACTTTTTTGTACATCTCCATCAAACTGTAATGGACTGTATAAAACCATATCGCATTGTAGCGTACTTTTTCAAACTATGTGGATTTATTGAATAACTATACTATAATACTCCGTAATCAACCCATTTATACGGAGTTATCGCCATGACATCAGATATACCCTCCACTGGTTTTCTTCGTCTTCCGCACATTCTGAAGCTTTTTCCCATCAGCAAAAGCGCGTGGTGGAAAGGTTGCGCCACAGGCCGCTACCCCGGACGGGAGGCTCAGCGCCAACAGCAGAAAGCAAGGCCAGAAGGAAATCAAAGTGCTGGAGGCGCAGTTGGAAAAATGAACACGATCATGGCGGGCTTTCTGGAATTTTTGCGTTTGCCGGAAATCCGGCCCCTGCATCTCGACTTCCTGAATCGCAAGCGGGCCGAGCTGCTCCAACGCCAGAGCGAGCGTCAGGAAGCGGAAGCCCGCCAGCAGTCCGAGCGCGAGCGGCACATCCGGCAAGAGCTGGAAGCCGTGCCGCAACGCCATCGCTCAAGGATGCGCTGACCATCCGCCGGGAATCTCGGCTCAGATGTGAGCCATAGCACATTATGCTTTCTGCGAAAGCAAATGTGCAAGCGTGCCGCTTGACCGCCAAAGGCAAAAGACAAAACCGGGGTCACGCCCCGTCAATCACAGGAGAAAAGAACATGAGCATCACCACAGCCCAACTGAAAGAAATCCGACAGGAGTTCACCACACTCAAGCCCGCCGTTGTCACGCTGGACGGAAACCGCGCCATGACCGTGAAAGGCCATCTTCACCCTTGCCCCGACGCTGGAGCGGATGAAAAAGCGCGGCTTTGACACACAGGAGATTGTCGAAAAGCTGCGCGAGAAAGGCATTGAGGTGAAGGCCCAGACCCTGACCAAGTATCTGACCGAGGCCAGACGGCTGCAAGAATCCAGAAAGGCCAAAAGGCAAGACACGCCCGCCGCCCACCACCGCCAAGACTGAAGGGATTGCCAGACGACAGGATAATGACCAACATCGCGGGGGTCTGGAGGTGGTTTTACCATCCTCCAGAAAGGAGGAAAACGGGTTTTCGTCCGTGTGCCGGAAGATATGATCAGAATGCTCCAGGCCTGCCATCGCAAGTCTGCTGAACTGTAGTTAATACTCTCAATTTTTTAAGACATGGTTTTCATAACCAGCGCGGCCCCCATCTCATAGGCTTTTTTGCATTCCTGCGGAAATACGGTTTCATGTCTGCGTTTTTTCGCCTCGGGATCGAAATACGACCAGGGCCAGTCCAGCTTGCTATAGTCTTTGAGCTGGAGCGTATTGCCGCTGACCAGGGTTTCCGTTGGCCCGACAAATCTGTTCAGAATCTGCTGGTAGTTTTGCAGCAGTCCCGTGTAAGCCGTATCGGGCGCGTTGCTGGTCATGATCAGCAGCACGGGGATCGGATTTTGATTGCAACACGGCGTTTCACTGTTATAGGTCAAATTTTGGAACACCAGCCGTTCATAGAGCGCCCGGAACGAGGCTGTCATTTCGCTGAGATAATTCGGAGAACCAATGATCAGTCCGTCAGCTTCGCGGATGGCATCCAGTACTTTTGTCAGTCCATCACGGCGCACGCAGTGCCCTTTGTTCTGGTTTTTCTTGCATCCAAAACAGGAAATACACCCGGTATATTTTTCGAGACGGAACAGGTCGAATTTTTCCACAGTTGCGCCTGAGGACTCAGCGCCTTTCGATGCCTCGGTGATCAGGGTATCAGTGTTCCAGCCTTTCCGTGGCCCGGCATTGACCGCTATAATTTTTTTACTCATACATTTCACCTCGTTCAGCGTTTTTTTTCATTCAACCCCCGGCTTGAAAGCGTTCGGGAGCCGACTTCTTACTTCCCTCGTACACCGTCTTTTCCTCATCGTAAATGATCGGCTGATCCGGCCCAGGTTTTCCCGTTTTTTTCTTCAGCCATCGCGCGGAGTAATTGCTTTCGCCATTTTGAGGCGTTTCCAGGTTCAGGGTCAGAAGGCCGGGCTCTGGTCAGACAAGGCAGCTAGAGCATTTTCTCTTTGAAAATGCTCTGCTGACGCGAAAGCGGCAGCCGCCGCAACGCGGCGTACATTCAGGCGAAAACCGCGTTTTTCGCCTGAATGCCACCTTTGACTTTCATAAAAAGTCAAAGGAAATCTGCCCTAGGGAGCCGTGGGGATCGCAGGAGGGGGCATTTGCGGATGCGGCCTATTTGTCTTAACCTCTCACTATGCGTTACCTTTCCGTAGAATTTTTCTTTCGGGCACGAACCGTGGCCCGGTTTCCATGGTATACGGGCTCCATGCTGCGTGGCGCTTTGGGCAACAGCCTGCGTCATGCCGTCTGTATGATGCAGGGCAAAGATTGTCCTGACTGTATGCTCTCTGGCACCTGCGCTTTCCCCAGGCTTTTTACCTTTGTCAGCGCGCCGGAAAACAGCCAGTCTGCCCCGATGCTGCCCCCTCCCTTCTGTATTGAGGCGCCACAAGGGGCAAGGGGGGAGCTCGCACCTGGGGACACCTTCAGGTTCACCCTGAAATTATTCGCCTATGCCGCAGATTACCTCCCGTATTTCATCCACGCCTTCAAACTGGCCGGGGAACGGGGTATGGGGCGCGGCATTGCCGAAGGGATGGGCAGGCTTTCTCTTTGTGATGTCAGGCAGGGCGATGTCTCTATCTATGACGCGGAGAGCGAGAGGCTGCTGCCTCACAAGGCGGAAGATCTCTCGCTTCCCCGTCTTGGGGATTCCCATGTGACAGGGATGGTAAGCGTGGAGTTACGTACTCCATTGCGCTTCAAGCAAGCGAACCACCTCGCTGCGGAGCTGGATTTTCCGCTGCTGGTACGGCTTATCCTGCGAAGGGTGGCGAATCTGGAGGCCCTGGAGGGGAGGCTGTTTCGTCTGCCCCCGGCCGAGTTTGCCGCCTTGCGAGAGGCAGCCGCCACTGTCCGGAGCGAGGCTACCCATCTGCGCTGGCATGACTGGCGCCGTTATTCCGGGCGGCAGAATACGGCCATGCAGCTTGGGGGACTTGTGGGACGCGTCAGCTATACGGGCCCAGTGGCGGCGTTTGCCGAATATCTTGATTTCGCAGCTCGGGTTCATCTGGGAAAACAGACAAGTTTCGGCCTGGGGGCACTGAGCCTCAGCTGGGAATGTGCCAATGGATAGCATCCTTCCTTTTTGCGCTTTTCCTCTGGTTTACCCGTCATAAGCACACGTTCGCCTGCAATGGTCAGTGCGGTACATGTCAAGGACAGCCCTGTTTTACGAGAGTGCATCCTTGCCCTTGCGACAGGGCAGGTGAAGGGATATTTTTCAAAAAAAATATCGGCTGACACATCAGGAGGCCCGCATGAAGCAGGAGCTTTCTATACTGGCGGCATGGCTCCATGATATTGGCAAGTTCGCGCAGCGCGCCGACGCCCCCTGTTCCCAGGGCCTGGCGCAGGAATACTGCCCCCACGGAACCACGCACCGGCATGTGCTGTATACGGACTACTTTATAGAGCATGTACTGCCGCTCCCGCCGGATCTGGAGGGCATGAGAAGCCGTCTCGCCCGCCTGGCGTCGGCACACCACAGACCCGACGCCACTTCACGGGAGGAACTGTTCCTGCAAAGGGCGGATCATCTCTCGTCTGGCGGTGACCGTCTGGAAGGCGAGGCCGAAGGCGATTTCAGAACGGCCCGGCTGGAGTCGGTGTTCACCAACGTTTGTCTGAACGGCAAGGGACTGGCGCAAGACGCGCCTCCGTTGCGCTACCGTCTGCTGCCCCTTGACACACAGCCGGGGGCCGGGGATGACTCCCCCCTCTTCCCTGTCGCGCAAGCGGGAAAAGCTGCTTCCTATAAAGCCCTGTATGCGCAGTTCCTGGCTGCCCTCGACTCCCTGCCGCTTCATATGGGGCATCATCACTACATGGCATCGCTGGTCAGCCTGCTGGAGCGGTTCACCTGGTGTGTGCCATCCTCAACGTGGAAGACACGGGCCGACATCTCACTTTATGACCACGCGGCCACAACGGCGGCTATCGTTCAGGCGCTGCTCGCCTGCCCAACCGGGAAAGAACGCCTGCTGCTCGCCGGTGGTGAGCTTTCCGGTATCCAGCGCTTCATTTTTGGAGCAGAAGGGCAGGCGGACAAGGGAGCCAGCAAGCTCTTGCGGGCGCGTTCCCTGTATTTGCAGGCGCTCACCCGTTCTGTATGGCTTTCCCTGCTGGAGCGGCTGGATCTCTCCCCGGCAGCCAGGATTATGGACGCGGGCGGTCGTTTCGTGCTCCTCCTGCCAGACACTCCGCAAAGCCGTGAAACCCTCCGCATACTCCATCAGGAAGTGGATGCGTGGCTCTTGAAGACCTTCCTGGGCACAGCGCGTATGACATTCGCAAGCTTGCCACTGTTGCCTGAGGATCTGGAGCGCACGCGCTTTTGCGGGCGATTCGAGGCTTTCAACGACGCCCTGGAGGAGGCCAAACTCCATCCTTTCGCAACAGCTTTCAAGGGCGGTGTCTCCCCGGTTCTTGGTGTGCAGCAGAAAGATTACGCTGAATATGGCGAATGTGACTTTTGCCGCGCGCGCCCCGCCACGGGGCGGCTTGATGACGGGGCTCCCATCTGCGGGCTGTGTCGTCGCCTCATTGAGCAGGTGGGGCGCCGCCTGCCAAATGCACAGTACCTCGTCTTTACCCGTGAGGGCGATGGGGTCGCTCTCTTTGATGGACTGCGCCTGCGCCTGGCAGCGCGTGATGCCGCCGATGATCTTCTGCGGGACGCCCTGGATGTTGTGAACATGCGCGGCTATGACGGTTTCGCCGCTGTGCCGGTTGCCGGGCATGTGCCATATCTGACTCGGGAGGATATGGAGCGGTGGCGCAACGAGGGACGCCTGGAAGACATCAACGGCGCAGCCGTCCTGAATGGCGAAGCCGTGGAAGTTGACGCTCCCAAGACTTTTGCCATGCTGGCCGAAGAGGCCCGCGTGCCCATTGCAGACTCCACGGGGATGCGTTCTGTGGCCTGTCTGGCGGCATGCAAGGCGGACGTGGACAACCTGGGCCTGCTTTTCGGCATGGGCTTCGGCACAGGGGAGGAGAGCCTGTTCTCCATTTCCCGCTTTGCCATGCTTTCGCGCATGATGAACCACTTTTTCGCCGCGCATGCGCCGCGCCTCATGAAGCGGGAATTCCCCGGCATGTACCTCGTTTTTGCGGGTGGTGACGATCTCTTTGCCCTTGGGCCGTGGTCTCAGGCAATCGACTTTGCACGCCGGCTGCGTGAGGACTTCGGACGCTTTACCGGAGAAAATCCCGCCGTGACCTTCTCGGCCGGCCTGCCTGTCTTCAAGCCGCGCCTTCCCATGCGGGCCATACGCCGCGCGGCGGAGGATGCGCTCGAAGCCTCCAAGCATCATCCCGACAAGGACGCGGCCACGTTGTTTGGCGTTACAGCCGGGTGGGCTCAATGCAAGCACCTGCTTGAAAATGGTCAATGGCTGGAGGACATGTGCCTGAAAGGGGCCGTCACCCAGGGCTTTGTGCGTCGCCTGCTCGGCTATGCCCGGGCCTGCGGCGAATTTTACCGGGGCGACATGCGCAAGGGCCTTTACCTTGCGCACCTCGCCTATGACATGAAGCGCAACTGCCATCCTGACAACGTGGACACAGAGCGCCTGTGGCGCATGGCGCAGGACAACAGGGGCTTCCCCCAAGAGGAATTGGGCATCACCTGGGCACTGTACCGCACCCGCACTACCGGAGAGAGGAGCAGAGCATGAGTAAAATCGAGTATTACAAAGACAAAGCCAAGCAGGAGCTCAACCCTGTATGGGTAGATTCCAGGGCAGAGGAAACGGCAAGATCCTTTACAGAAAGGCCGGAAATAAAAACCTCTCAGCTGCGGAGATTTTACGCGGACGTGAAGTCGCTTGAGAGACAGTTGCTGGATGCCCGGGACGAACAGGCCGCCTTTTGCCGCATCCTGCCTATGATTAAGCTGCTCAAGGCCAAGTCGGAATACGCCCTCAAGCGTAAGGTCGTCCCTGAAAGTTTTAAGACATGGCTATGGAAGAATGTGGACAGTATAGAGGATGTTTGTGATTTCAAGGCATTCCTGCTGCACTTTGAGGCGGTTGTCGGCTTCAGCGCCCGCTATCTCAAGGATTGACATCACGGAGGAAGACATGCAGTTGCAATCCATACGCACACTTACCGGCCGCATCCGCCTGCGCACCGGCCTGCACATCGGCGCGGGCAAGGAAACTGTGGAGATCGGCGGGCTTGACCAGCCCATTGTGAAGGACCCGCTTTCCGGGGCGCCCTATATTCCCGGCTCATCCCTGAAGGGCAAGATGCGATCCCTGCTGGAGGTGGGTATCGTCATGGGCACGAACCCTGAGACCCGGAAATACATAACCAATGGCGCGCCCTGCGGCTGCGGCAAGGCGGATTGCCCCGTATGCGTGCTGTTCGGCGCGCATAATGATCCGGGGAAGTGTGATCCCGGGCTCGGCCCCACGCGCCTTTTGGTGCGTGACGCCATGCTCTGCAAAGAGGACAGAGATCGCTTTGCGGCCGGGCAACTCCCCATGGAGATCAAGTACGAGAACACCATCAACCGGGTCAACGGCACAGCCGAACATCCCCGCCCGCTGGAGCGCGTGCCCGCCGGCGTGGCCTTTGAGCTGAGCATCGCCCTCAAGGTTTTTGAGCACGATAAGGCGGACGAGCTGGCCCAATGGCTTTTCAAGGCTCTCAGGCTCGTTGAGCTTGACGCCCTGGGTGGCGGGTCTTCACGCGGCAATGGGCAGGTGGCATTCGAGGATCTGGCGCTGGATGGCGAGCCAGTGGATCTGGCCGGCATCAGGGCCCTCTAGCCGGAGTCAGCCATGCAACTTTTGCGCTACATTGTGCGGCCGCTCTCTCCGTGGGGCACGCCCCTGCGCAGCGATACGCTGTGCGGGATGCTGCTCTGGCGCATGGCCGAGCGCCAGGGGGCGGGGGCCTGCCGCGCCGCCATCGAGGGCTTTCGCTCGGGGAACCCGCCCTTTGCCGTATCCTCAGCCCTTCCCCTTGACACCGTCAGTATGCCGCGCCTGCCGCCGGCCAGCCGCGGCAGCTTTCGGCAATGGGTCGCGTCCGAAGAATTTTGTGACCCCGCGGGCAGGCCCCTCGAGCTCTTTGACGCGTTGCAGGCGTACAAGCTCTTCCGCAAGACAAGGCATTTGCCAGTAGAGGTCTGGGCGCGCCATGCGGCCGCCCTCTCCCTGAAGCCCCTGCTGGCCTGGTTCTGCCGGCAGGAAAAGCGGCCTGACTCCTCCCGGAGCCGCGAAAGCGTGGAGCCGCATGTGACCATCAACAGGGAGAGCGGCACAGCCGCCGAGGGTGGTCTTTATTTCAACCGTCTCACCTGGTTTGCCGCCGGCACTGCTTTCCACATCTACGCGCGCGCCGAGGCCCCGGATACGCTACTGGAGCTGCTGGCTGAAACAGGTGATATGGGCTTCGGCAGGGACGCCTCCACTGGCAAGGGCCGTTTTGCCGTGGAGCGGGATGAAAGTTTCGACCCCGCGCCGCTGGAAAAGGGCGGTCCCCACTCCCTGCTCTGTTCCGTCTGCGCCGCCATGAACATGTCGGAGCTTGATGGCTGGTATGCGGTGGAGGCAAAGCGCGGCAAGGCCGGCCCCGGACATGCCAATCCCCACAAGGCCCCTATGCTTCTGCTTCAGGAGGGCAGCGTGTTGCGGCACATGCCGCACGGGCCCTATGTGCTGGAGGGGATCAATGCCGACCCGGCTGTCGTCCAGGTGACACAAGCGCTCATTCTGCCCTGCCATGTTGTTGAGGAGGAAAACCATGCCTGACCGCAGCCAACGTTCCGGCCCGCGCCGCTGGACGCGGGAAAGTTTTCTCCCCTTCCGGCTGGAGGCGCTCACTCCCGTTTTTATCGGTTCCGGGAGCGATCTCTCTCCGCTGGAATATGTCATCCGGCAGGAGGGCGATGTGTACGCCCTGCACCTGGTGGACGCGGCGGCCTGGCTTCAGGCGGCACAGGACAAGGCGGACATACGCAAGGCGCTCGACTCTGGCGAGATGCTGAACCTGCGTCGCCTCATGGATGAACACCTGGACGCGGCCCTCTATTCGCTCGCGCGTGTGGCCGTGTCCTCCGCTGCCCTGGCTGAAAATTTGCGCGCCCATATCAAAAATCCCGGGAGCCTGAGCAAGGCGGAGGTCCAGCCCCTTCCCCGCAGCCCCGTCACCATGGCGCCATATATACCCGGCTCCTCCCTCAAGGGGGCGCTGAGCACAGCACTCATTGATAGGCTTGATCATGGCGGTCTGCGAGCAGCCGGGCGGGATGCCTATGCGGACGAGATGAAGCGCCTGCTCGGTTCCATCCGCGATCACAGTATGCAGGCCCTCAAGGTGTCGGATATTCCGATACCGCCGGGCGCCACGCGTATCGTGGCCGCTGCCGAAGCGCGGCTCAACCCGGAAAAGCCTGGTACCCCCAAAACGCCCTGCGAGGTGCTGCCCCCAGCCGCGTCTGGTGGTCTGCCGCTCTATGGGCGTTTGCTCATGGACGCGGCAGGCATTGGCCTGCCCGGGGGGAAAGTGCTTTCGTTTGCAGACCTCGGAACCATCTGCAAGAACTTTTACGAAAAACGCTTTCGGGAAGAACTGGGGAAATTCTACCAGCTGCCGCATCTTGCCGAGGTGGGAAGGCGGCTCAAACCCGTCCTGAGCCGCATGGAAAAACTGGATCCACAGCGGGAACTCCTGCTGCGCGTGGGGCACTATTCCCATGTGGAATGTGTCACCGTCAGCGAGAATGCGCCTCAAGCCCGGAAAGGAGCCGGCAAGACGCGCACCCTGGCTGACCGTGAATTGCCCTTCGGCTGGGTGGTGCTGTGCCGCTGTGAGGAGGCTGAATACAAAGATGGTGTAGCCCGGGTGGAAGGGGCCATCAAGAACGCCCGGCGTGAGCGGGAGCAGGTTCGTGCCGTGCGCGAGGAGGAAATCCGCCGCGCTGTGGAGGAGCAGCGCAAGCGGGCGCAGGCCGTTGCCGAAGCCAGGGCAAAAGCCGCTGAGGAACAGCGCCGGAAAGAGCGCGAGGCAGCGGAACGCGAGGCGGCACTTGCCGCCCTTTCCCCGGAGGAGCGTGCCATTGCTGAAGTTGCGGCCCCCGATGCCCCGGAGGAGCGCAGTATGGAGCTTTTTGCCAGGCTGGACAGCCTGGAGGGTGACTTGCGGGTAAAGGCGGCGGCTGCCTTGCGTGACTGCTGGCAGCGCCTGGGCAAGTGGCAAGGCAAGCTCTCCCAGAAACAGCAAAAGAAAGTCGCAAAAGTAAAACAGCTTCTCGGCGAGTAGCGCGAACCGTGGCTGTCTTCGGTGGGTTTTGCCAACCTGTTGAAATGAATGAAGATGGCGCGTCTGTCCCAGAGAGGTTCGCGCAAGGAAAAGAGTTTTTTATTTCAGTAGGTTGGCTTGACATGTTCGCCTATGCACGGCTGAAGTTTCATCGTTGCCCTGGAGCGTTTTGCTCATGAAATGAGCGAAACGCTCTGGCGACAGCGTGAGCTGGCGCCCGCGCCGAATGAGCGTCCAGACCGCGTTCTGGACGCGAAATGATGGCGGCGAAGTGATTGAAAATGAATATTTTCAATCAAAAAATGCTCTGAAGGTTCGCGCAAGTCAGACAGCCAGGTGCTGTGGAAAAAGGAGTGAGAAGGGAGGAGTAAGAAACGACCTGAAATAGAAAGGGATTAAGACACTATTAAAGTCCGGTTCTATCCACCAATACGCATAACGAGTAAGAAACGACCTGAAATAGAAAGGGATTAAGACCGGCCAATCGTCGTGTCGAACACGTCGCCCTCTTTGGCGGTAAGAAACGACCTGAAATAGAAAGGGATTAAGACCGGCCAATCGTCGTGTCGAACACGTCGCCCTCTTTGGCGGTAAGAAACGACCTGAAATAGAAAGGGATTAAGACTAGTTGAAAACCTGTTCTGCTTCTTCTTCGGAGCAGAAGTAAGAAACGACCTGAAATAGAAAGGGATTAAGATCTCAAATAACTCAAATAACTACTCACATTCTTACTACTCGTAAGAACCGACCTGAAATAGAAAGGGATTAAGACGCTTATCTGCTCTAGTTTCGACTTGATCTGACAGTACCCCTTGAAAAGGAAAGGGAACTCCGTTTTGATGGAAGTGTAAGCAACCCATCAACCGGGCGTCATGCCCAAGGAGTTCCCGATGCAAAGTTTCAACCAAAGCGTCATCAAACACAAGACCGGACTT
>NZ_JAAKEH010000015.1:0-57275 GCF_011039095.1 Desulfovibrio sp. ZJ200
TTTCCCGAGAATTTTTCCGCTTCGATATACCGTGCTGGCATGGCACTTTGGGCAGTCGGGCTTTGCTTCCATGGGCTCCTCCTGTTGGAGGGAGATAACATATTTACATCATATTGTTAATACTCTCCCCCTGAGAAACAGCCCCCTCAGATCCGGCACGCTTCCGCCCACAAGCGCAAACAGTTCCGGGTAGGCTGTCTGCGACACGGTTTGTCCGTTACATTCCAACCAGTTATCCATATCGTCAGGGTTGGTTGCAACGGGCCATGCGACGATGGTTCCCACAGGGACGCCGCCCCCTGCATTTTTGGCAACCACGGCGACCGTCGTGGGATTGAAAGCGGTAGCATCCGCGCCTGTGGCAAGCGGCGGGGTAAATGTCAGTTGAAAAACAAACAGGAGAAAGAAAGACAAAAAAAATTGGTTCATTCGCATACTTTTTCCTTCGGTGGAGGATTTTTCACTTCTCCGCCAGTATCTTTTTCACATGCCCGAACACGGTTCGCGCATAGATCCGCCCGCGTTCGGGGTTTTTGTGCAGCGGCGTGTGGTAGGAGGCCACGGCTTTCCAGTTCAGCCCGTGCCGGCGGATCTCCTGCGCCAGAATCCATACGCCGATCCGGACGTTGGTGGCCGGGTCCAGCACCTGTTCCAGCGGCCAGTGGTATTTTCTGATCCAGTAGGCATTGACCTGCATGATCCCCACATCGAAGGAGCGGCCACTGTGCAGGGCGGCCCGCGCCAGGCGCAGGGCCTTTTCCCTGGAGTCCGGCCGCACGTCCCGCCCGGCGAGATTCAGTATCCAGGGCCGGCAGCCGGACTCTGTGCGGGCAATGGCCAGCGCCAGGGCTTTCGGCACCTGATAGCGGGCGCACGGCGCGTCAAAGAGATGCTCCACGGCCTGCTGACGTTCCCGCAAGGTGTTGGCATGAGCTGGCGCGCAACAGCAAAGGAGCGCCAGAAACACTATCATTCCTGCTTCGCGCATGTGGTGAACACCATGATCCTGGCGTAATTGTCCGTCGGATAAATCCAGCCGTCCGCGTCTCCCAACTTTTTGTTTGGGGTCTGCACACGCAGATGCACCTGCCATTCGGTATCGGATACGGACGTCGCCCAGGTCTGGAGTGAAGTCAGTGGCGGCGCTTGCGGCCCGGCCTCGGCAAGGGACGGCGCGGTATAAATGGCTGGCACCGTGCCTGTGGACGGCGCGCAAACGGGCTTGGGGATGCGCTGACCGTTGACGGCCACGGCAGCACTTTTGAACAGCGCGGAGTTGCCGGAATCCCCGATGATCTCCAGGGAGTGATTGCGGCAGATGTAGAGGCCGTGCACACGATCCAGAAAGACGCGGCCCTGATCCTCGTCGGCGGTACAGGCTTCCGTACTGATCGCCCGCTCCGTAAACCGGAGTTCGCCCACGCCGGTAATGGCGTGATCCGTCATGTCCAGATTCGTTTGCATGGCGTTAAGATCCGGGTTGCCCGGCACGGCCACGCGGTAGAGAAAATCCTGCCCCAGCGCCGAAGCGTCGTAGGTGGACAGCGCGCCCAAATGCCCCGCGCCGGGCGAGGCAAGACCCAGGGAGGCGAAGCTGACGGCCCAGCCGCCGCCGGCTCCGTGCAGTGTCTCGGCGCTTTGGCCGGGAACATCGCCTGTGGGCACATACCCGCCGGATCCGCCCAGCAGCGCGGCGGTGTACGGAATCACCACATTGGCAAACCGGCTTCCCGCGTCCACGCCGCGTCCGCCTGTGGTCAGCACCACGCCCTGAAGCTGGCCCGTTTCGGGCTGGCGCACATGGATCTGGTATTCCTGCCCCCAGATGTTGCGCCGGCTGAACCCTTCATACAAAAAGCCCTCGTTGATCAGCGTCTCGATGCTCACGCCCGGCCCGGATGTGGCGCTCGTCTGAGACAGCAACGTGTCCTGATGCCGGGCGACGTAGCCGCCCGCCGCCCGCGTCACCTGCCGTAAATGATCAGCCGCAAGCCGTTGCTGTGTGGCCGTGTTGCCCTGTTCCCACAGGGAAACCATGCCGGGGATCATCAGGATGGTGATGATCAGCGCGCCGATGGCGTTGAGAATGGTCATGCCGCCTCCTTACGCTTCCGTTACGCTGATGACGGATCCGTTCGGCACAAAGGCCGGAACCGGCACCGGATGCCGTACTGCCGGGACAATCCGGCCCTGATCGGCCAGACCCACGGCCAGGCTCTCCCGGAAAAGCTGGCGCACGGCTTCCGCCTCGTGCGGTGACGCGGAGCCGTACACGTAGCAGTAGCCGCCCTGAACACGGGCGTGCCAGGGGCGAAGCGCGCGCCAGCTTGCGGGGAGGTCGAGGGAGGCGAGCGGGATCTCGCCGGAAACCCCCTTGTTGGCCCGCACAAAGGAAAAGACGGCCTGCCGGTATATGGCGTAATTCATGGCCGTGATACGGGCTTCCTCCGCCGAGAAATCCGCCGGGCGCTGCAACAGGGCCATGACGCCCAGCAGAAGCACAAGGACAGCAAGGGCTTTCATTTACCGCGCCGTGTAGGTGATGGTGTTGGTGTCGCCGCAGGCGTTGGTGACGGCTGTGGCGTCGGAGGGATCGATCTCCCCGCCGTTCACGCTGATTCCGGCCCAGGCGTCCGCCTGGAAGCGCGCCAGTTGCGTGCAGTCCGTCTGCGGGATATTCGTCAGTTCAATGGCGAATGTGCCGGTGCTGGTGTCGGAGGTCAGCGTGATGTCGCCGCCCCACGGGTTGCGCAACGCATCGCCCTTGATGAAGGCATCCGGCACGATGCCGGCCTTGATCGCGACGTCGTTGTCCAGCCCGTCGTAATTCGTTCCGGCAAAGAACTGTTGCGTCTGCATCCGCAGAATGATCAGGTTTTCCTCCATATTGGCCACGTTGCTTTTGGAGAACGCGGCATAGATACCTCCCGCGGCCGACGCCAGAACAATCAGACCAATGAGAATGCCGCCGAGAGCGCCGAGAATGTGTCCCATATTACATGCCTCCAAGCTGGAGTTGTGTTTCAAACGTGCCCGCGACCAGTGAAATCAGGATCAACTGGCCGATGATGAGCAGGTTGACGATGACGCCGATTTGTTGGGCGTAGCCCCTGATTCGTTCCACGCCGTCCTCAAGCCAGGTGTCCGCAATTTCCGCCATGCGCTCCTGAAAGCCCGGCATCCGCGCGTACACGCGCAGATCGTCCACGATCTCCCGGCTGGGAAAGCCCATGCCGGAGTCGCGCAACGCCGTGCCGAAGTCCTCTCCGTGTCGGCTGTGCCGCAGAATCGCGGCCACGATTTCCCGCAGGTACGGCGTGGACGCCGTTTCCGTCATGCGGGAAAGGATCTGCGCAAGCTGATGCCCCGCCTGCATCCGGGTGGCAATGGTGTACAGCCAGACCGTGCCCACAGTGAGTCGGTAGATGGACCAGGGGATCACCCTGTCCGCCAGACGACGGAACCGGCCGGTCCACAGGGGGAAGGAGATCAGCACGGCGATCAGTCCCAGCCCCAGCCCCACGCCGCAGGCGGCCCCGGCCCAGGAACCGATGAACGATGACAGCGCATGGAGCACGCGGGCGGGGCCGGTCCAGTGCGCGGGGTCTGACACCAGCGCCAGTTGCGGCATGACGTGCAGGGCGATGATCACCATCATGGCCATGCACGCCAGAAACAGCAGACAGGGAGCCGTCAGGTTGGCCGCAAGGCATGTGCGCATGGCGCTTTTGGCTTTCAGCACCCTGATCGCCAGCCCCAGCCCTTCCGCCAGCCTGCCGGACGCCTGCGCGGAGGAAATGAGCATGACTTCCTCCGGCGTGGCCAGCCCTTCCAGGGCCACATCCAGCGTGCGGCCGTCGCCAAGCGTGGTCAGAATGTGCGCGTACACCTCTTCCAGCGGCGAGCGGCTTTCCCGCGCATGGCGCTGGAGGAGCTGGAGACTTTCCTCAAGTCGCATCCTGTTGCGCAACTGGGTCTGGAGCTTTTTCCAGACCCGTATCCGCTCGCGCGCGCCGAAAAAGAGCAGCGCCAGCAGCCGGACCGTGCGCGAGGGGCGCGACGGGCGCGAAAGCGCGTTCACAGCCATGTCTGGCCTCCGGGCTTACGGTTGTGGGGAGCGTCAGCATCGGAGTCGATCGGCATGGAAAGCTGATCCTCGGCGGTGACGGGATCGATGACGCCGGCGGCCAGCAGATGACGGGCGTGTTCCAGATAGCTCATGCCGTGCAGCTCGTCGCGCCAGTAGGCGCGCGCCTCGCGCAATTCGCCCCCTCTCAGCAGACCGAGCATGGTTGGATCGATGGCCGCAACTTCGGCCACCACGGTCTGGCGGAACAAACCGGGCTGGCCGACAGCCCTGCATTGTTCGCAGCCCTCCATGTTGCGCAGAAACAGGCCGTCGTGACGCGCGTCGCCGTAGATCAGGTCATGCGGCAGGCAGCGTTCCAGCCGGGCGGCAAGGTCTTTCGAGATCGCCTGCCGGTTTTCCCGCAAGGGCTTGCGGCAGTGCGGGCAGAGCTTGGCGATCAGCCGCTGATACTCGACGCCGGAAAGCACGGTGGGATCGCAGAGCGTGCGCATGGGTTCGGCCATGTGCCCGCGCAGCATGACTTCAAGGCGCGTGAGAATCCCAAAGGCGTCGCTGGCGTGGATGGTGGCCCATACCGCATGGCCGGATTGCGCCACTTCAATGGCGGCCAGGGCCGCATCCGCATAGCGGATTTCACCGATCATAATCGTGTCGGCGTCGTCGCGGTTCGTGCCGGCAATGGCCAGGGTATAGGCGGACAGACCGCCGGCGCGCTGCTGATCCTGTTTGGAGTTGACGCGGATCTGGTGCATCCCCTGAATCGGCTTTTCCGGTGGATCTTCCACGGAGATGAAGTTGTCGCCGGGCCGTTCCTGAATCAGTGCCTCCATCATGTGCGCCAGGGCCGTGGACTTGCCGGAGCCGGTGCAGCCGGAGATGAGCGTCATGCCGTTCCTGCTGGCAAGATCGCGAAAGAGCCTGGTTTGCGCCCGCGCCTGACGCGTGCGGCCGTGCCGATCCGTCAGGGTCACGTCCCCATCGGTAAAACCGAGCTTGGCAAGGCGCTCTTCCAGTGTCCCGGACGCGCCGCTGGTGTCGTAAATCAGCCGCAATGGCATGAAGGTGCCCACGCCGTTTTCCGCGCCCGCGCATTCAATGGGTTCACAGTGGATGCGCACCGAATGCACGCCGCGCGGCAGGTAGTCCTTGTTGGCGATGCGGCCGTCAAGCTGTGAAATCACATCAAATGTGGGCGAATCCTGCGAAGACCCCAAATGCTCGTAAATGGCGCGGATCATCCGCCGGCCGGTTCCGCCGTCCAGTTCCATGTCGTCGCGCAACATGCCGAGGATGCGAAAGCGCGTCCGGCAGAAAGTGCCCATGTCCACGATATGAATATCCGTCGCGCCCTGGTTGTAGGCGCGGGCGATCAGATCAATGGCCATTTGCTGAATGTCGGTGTCGCCCAGGCCGGAACGCGAGGCGTAGCGGGCATAGTCCTCGTCAAACCTGCCCGGCGGAACAAAAAGGCTCTCCCTGATCCCCTGATCGCGCAGATCCATGACCAGGTTGACGATCTCCAGTTTGCCACGCTGTTCATCGGAAATGTACAGCGTCCCGTCCTTCACGGCGACGCGGGAACGCAGATCATCCGGCAATGCGCGAAGCTGTTTCATGGCTTACTCCTTGAACGGCACGACGCGCGTGGACGATCCCGTGCGGATCAGCACGCTGTCTCTGGTCACGGAGAGCACGCCGCCGCCAAAGCGCCGGCCGTGCGCCACTGTCACCACTTCCCCGCTCGACGTGCGGATGGTGGCCGACAGCCTGCCCGCCACGCCCTGCACCGAGAGCACCACCGGCCCGGAAGGTTTGAGCAACGGTTTGGTCTCTTGCGTTTTTCCGACAGGCGGTTCCAGGGGCGGCAGCACGATTCCCGGCGCGGGCGCGACGGCACTGCGGGCTTCCTTGAGTTTCTGTTCCAGTTCCGCAATCTTGACCTGCTGTTCCAGCAAATGTTTCTGACCGCGCATCCGCGCCAGATCGCCCAGACGGGTTTCCGAATTGTTGAGCGCCGCGCGAACCTGTTCACCAGGCTTTGCCTTGTCCTGTTCAGCGGACATCGCCTGTTTGGCGGGCGTTGGCGTCGCGTGCGACTTCAGCGTGGAAGGCATGGCGGCGGCAGGCGCTGTTGCCGGCTTCAGGGTGGGAGGCGTGGCTTTGCTCTGCATTGCCGAAATCGCGGGCCGGCCCTGCTGCTGCACGAGGAAAAAGCCTCCCGTGGTCGCCGCGCAGACCACGATGCAGCCCCCCAGTGCGAGCAACGCTTTCCTTTTAGTGAACGGCATAAATCTTCCCCTTCACGGACCAGCTTCCGTCGTAGTCAATGGATTCAATCGTCAGCCCCGGCACTTCAGCCAGCATTGCGAACAGGCCGCCCTCGCCTTCTCCCATCAGCAGATCCGGAACCTCGCCGAGCGACCATGATCCCACATGCCAGGGAGCCGTCACAGCCACCTTGTCAATGGTTTTGCGGGCTTGCGCCGCAAAGCGCAGTTCCAGTTTTGTCCCGGTATCCTGAGCGATTTGCGAGAGAAGGCCGGACGCGGCATCCTGGCGCACCAGCATATTGTGGTCGGTTCCCGGCCCGTCCGGGCGTTTGGCGCGTTGCGCCAGCGGCGGCAGCGGACGGGTGGAATGGGCAAGCTTGGAATTTTTCGCGTCCAGCCGGCCGTTGTCCGGCAGATGGATGAAATCCCCGCCCGCCTCGTGCCGCCATTCCAGGGCAAGCTCCCTGCCGGAGCAGACAACCTTGCCCAAATCCCAGCCGTTTGACGCCAGAGGCAGATCCATGAGCGCGGGCAGGCACTGCCGGGCCGTGTCCGTCGCCGACGGCGCTGCCTGCCAGGCCATGTCAAAAAAACTTTCCGGGCGTTCCCTGAGATCTTTCTGGCGCTGGATTTTGGCCAGTTGCGCCTGTCTGGCGGCCTCGTATTCCGCGCGCCTGATGTGGTGGTTCAATCCAATGGCCGTTCCGGCAATGCAGACCGTCACCCCAAGAACCACTGCCGCGCGCAGCAGGGCCGTGCCCGAAAACGTCTGGTGGAGGTTGAGCAGCCGCCCCCTGTCCCGCACCCACAGATCCGCCGTGGACAGGCGGCAACGCTCGGAGAGCCAGGCCGCGCCAGCTTCCGCCGAGTCCAGGCGCACAGGCGCAATGCCGGAAACGCGCTCCAGCAGGGCGCAGGCTTCCAGCGCGGCCGCTTCCGAGCCAAACACCTGATCTCCCTTTTTGGGGAAAAAGCCGTCCATGCGGCAATGCACCCACCAGATCGGTTCTGGCGTTACAAGGGGAAAGACCCCCAGAAAGGACGCCGGCACGTCCAGGCAGGTCGCCAGGGAGCGCGCCTTGCGCCAGTCCTTCCAGATGCCGCCGGACGCGCCAAAGCCTTCCTGTCCCTTTGGGGTTCCGACGTGGGTCGGGTGGTAGCGGGCCATCACGTCCAGTTCCGGGCCGCCATGTTCCAGGGCGTGCTCCAGCAGCACCTTGCGGTTGACCGCGAAATGGTGAAGAGGCGGCGTCCACAACAGGCCAATGGCCCAGGGACGGTTGTTCAGGATGATCCGTTGCATCTCAGTCCTCGCTCCCGCCGCCGGCGGCTTCCACCTCAATGGTGATCACCAGCAGGGTTTTGGCGTACCCGGCCCTGCGCCCGCTGTTGAGCAGACCGAGCGCGTTGGCGAGCTTGTGCGTCTGATCCTGAAAACCGGCCAGCACCAGCGTCTGGCCCATCTGCATGGAGGATCGCTGACTGAACGCCCGCGTGCTGGTTTTGGGCAGTTGGATGGTCAGATCGTTGGCGGCGTACTCGTTCAGTTCGTCCAGTGTGGAGAGGTTGATATTGTACTGGAGCAGCACGCGCCGGCGGTCCAGAATGTGCGGAATCACGGTCATGGCAAAGCCCGTGGTCACTTCTCCGGGCGTGACTTCCGTGGTCTGGCCGTAGTCGGTGGAGCTGGTGGACGATCCCGCGATGTAGTTGATGCGCTGAATGGCCTGTGCCGGCAGCGGCTGGTTCGAGAGCACCAGACCGCCGGATTGCGTCACCTGCGTGGCGTGGCCCCACTGTCTGAGCGCCTTGAGCACGCCCGTGGAATCCTTCAGCTTGCCGGAAACAATGGTGGCCGACGCCGTGCCCGCGCCGCCCAGGGCCGACAGGCTGCCAGCCACAACGGAAACGTCGTCATTGGCGAACAGCACCTGAAAGTTCAGCCCCGCCTCGTTGTCGTCCGTCACTTCCAACGCCCAGACATGAACCGTGAGCGCCACCTGACGCGACAGACGTTTGTTCGTGTCCGCGATGTACGCGGCAACCTGCCGGACATTCTGCACCCGATCCCGGACAGTAAGCGTGCCGGCCGCCTGATTGCCGACCACGCTCCCCTCTGGAGAGAGCAGCGCCTTGACCGCCTTTTCCGTATCCGCCCAGACATCGAACGTGTATCGTGTGGTGTTCGACTGCGCCGTCTGGCTGGATGTGTCCGCCGTGGCCACAGTCTGATTGATGTTGGAACCGCCGATGCTGGATCGGGAGTTGTCCTTGCTCTCGTTGGTGATCTGTTCCGTATAGCTCTTTTCGCCGGGCATCCCCAGGAGCGTGAACGTGCGCACCGTCAGCCGGGAAAAGACAACCGTATCCGTTCCCGAATCAAAGTCCCAGCCATACCCCGATGCTATGGCGATGTGATCCAGCAGGCCACGGAACGATCCTTCATAGGATACAGCGAGTATGGGGCCGCCTGAAGCCAGCGTCGGCAAGGCGTTTTCACCTGGCTGGCCCTGTTGTTGGGTGTTGCTCTGACCGATGGAAGGCAGGGGGGCGGGGTCGGCGCTTACCTGAACTGTTAACGGCGTCAGCTTTGAGACAGTGGCGGCAATGCCGGCCAGCGTGCCGTGTGTGCGCAGGGTGACTGGCGTATCGAACGCCGCGTGCGCGTGCGTATCCACGCGGATGGGCACGGCCTTGACCCCCATATAGGGATCTGTCACCACCTCCACGGCCTTGGATTGCGAAATGGTGGTGAATGCGTCGCCTTTGGCTTCAATGGCCTGCCGATCCGGCGCTGTGTGGGCGCAGCCGAACAGGATGACGCCAAGAAGAAGGAAGGCGGCAGCGCGAAAAAGACGGTTATTGTGCATCCTCATGCTCCCACCTTCAGTGTTCCGACACTTCCATGACCTGGTTGCCCTGGTAGATGGTCACGCGCAGCGCCAGACCATTGGCTTGAAGCGCCGCAAAAAGGGTTTTCACCGCGTCGATGAACTCGCCCTGGAATGTGGCCGAGCCGCGTAACTCATAGTCGTTTTGTGCGTTCCATATGAGGTTGTAGTTTGCACTGGCCGCCCAGTCCGTCATTTGCTCACGCAACATCCGGCCCTTGCCGACCTCCCAGCGAGGCGCGCTCGCCGGTTCGGTCGACGATACAGCGGGAGAGACGGGAGTGTGCGGCGGCCTTTCCGAAACGGCGGGCCGGGCAGGGGCACAGCCGCACGCAAGCAGGCAATACAAGCAAACAGTTGCGATTTTCATCAAATCACCCTGAAACCGTCTTGTGCTGGCTCTGGCGCTGTAGTTGTTCTGTTGAGGAAGTCCCTCATACGTCCCCCTACAGAATCCCTGCCTGTTCCACACAGGCAAGAATCTGATTCCAGTAGTGCCGCAGGCGCGATCGAACCATGCAAGGCGTGGAACTTCCGTTGATCCCCGCCCCAAAGCTCAGATGTTTGGCGAATAATTCTTCCAGATCCTTGCCGATGAGCGTTTTGCTCCCGTCCGGCAGGCGGATCACCGCGTAGACGTGTGAAGCATATTCCCGGTACGTCTTGAATTCCTCAAACGGTTTGTCGTCTATGGCAATCTCCCCGAAGTAGGGATTCAGCCAGACAACAATCGGCGATGCGGGAAATGCTGTGGCCAATCCGGACAAACCCTTGAGCGTGTCCGCAAGGGCCAGCCCGCCGGTGATGACAGTGTGAAAAAAGACCAGATGTCCCTGTTCTTCCAGTAACTGCAAAATGTCGTTTTCAAGCAGGTACGCGCTCAGAGCGATGGAGGATGACGCCCCGTTGTCCACAATGACGTGCGATTCCTGAGGTGCGCAGAGCAGAGCATCAAACAAGGCATCAAAGTTTCGGGAGTCAATGTTCCCGTCATTCATGAGTTGAACAGGTGTTGCATTGATCTCGCGGAAAGACGTAAGCGTCGAATTGATGGGATCTGCATCATAGGCCGAAACCTCTTTTCCGAAATGGCGCAGGGCCTGGCACAGCATGATCCCAATCATGCTTTTTCCCACGCCGCCCTTGCCTTGTAAAATAAAATGAATAGTAGCCATATCTTTTTCTCCTTGAAGTCAAAAATTGTTTTCCAAAAGGATTTTTCCACAGATGAAACATCCCCAATTTTGGGCCTGTCCATTCAGGAACAGAGTGGAAACAGTTCACCGGACACGAAAGTGAAAAAACGTCACTCATTGGAAGGATGTTGGCCTGAGGCCGTCATACTTCGGAATAATCAGCGGTTTTTATTCGTTTGGAAACGATATAGTTTTCAATTACTGATCGCTCATAAAGGATACGCCTGCCAAACATATTGTATGATGGGCCAATACCTTCAGAACGCCAGTCGGCAAGCATTTTTTTGTGGATGCCAAACTCATGTTCAACGTCTTTTGGTGAAAGCAGCTTTTTGCATTGATAATTTGTATCATCAAATTTTCTTTCACTATCCACTTCCCTTAGAGCTTCAATGAGCAAATGAAGCAATTCTTCGGGCGTTGTTACAATAACAACATTTTTTTCAGAGAGCATATCAAACTCCTATGTCGGGAATGAAATCAGATGAAAAGCCGTAATATTTTGCAACAAGTTCATTCATGCTGTGGCAATCATTTTGTTCCAGCATTTTTTCTCTGTGGCGAAGCACGCCACTATAACTTATGCAAATTAATTCGGCAATTTCTGTGGTGGTTTTCCCTTTCAAAATGAGTTTAAAAATCTCCCTCCCTCGTGGAGTAAGAACAAGCCGGGATGTCCTTTTTGGCATATCAGCTATAATTGCCCACATAAGTTCGATGCTTCCATTCACATCGCACAACTGTCTGATGGTTGCCTGATGCCTATAAACAGTTGCGCATTTAATGGATAGTATGCGGGCAATTTCTTTTGGGACGTTTGCCCATCACCATCAGCGTGACGATTTGTTTCTGCCGTCTTGAAAGTTTGCTCATGGCTTACAACCTCCATAAAAGTAGTTTGGGCTATAAGCTGTAGCATGGTGGCTTTTCTGGCGGCAGTGGTAGAATTATGCAAATGACAAAATATTTTCTCAGATGGTTTTCCCGCTGAAATGCCTATGTTGAGGAGCTCTCTTCCATTTTAAGGATAGGGTACCCGAGGCGAGGGGGGCAACACATCAGAATATCCAGCAATATGGCCTGAGCGCAGTCATTTTTCAGAAGAAGGCCAAGTGGATGCTGAACAGGCAAATGATGAGTAATGCCCCCTGAACCAAGATGGCATCGCTTTTTCCCTTCGCCTCCTGATACGCAGCGTGATTTTCCCGATCCGCCTCCGCCCATTCCGCAAGGATTTCCTCTGTGGCCTTGCGGATTTTTTCCGGCGCTCCGAAGGAGAGATTTCGGCAGACGTGAACCAAAGCATCGGGAAAGACATTCAGGAAACCGCGCAGCAATTCCACGGAATCCCGTTACCGGTTGATGCCCCGGAAAGTGAGCGGTTCCCGGTTCAGTTCTCCCGGAGTTCCCCGCAGGGTCAGACCGTATTTTCCCAACCCCTTGTTGCTTCGGGCGGCGGAATTGATGACCTCTAAATGTTCGGGAAACTCAGCCGCAATAGTGACGAGTTCGATCCAGCCGTCCGCGCTGTCCAGGTCAGCTTCCCCGCAAACAAGCGCATCGTTTTCGTGCGGCTGATGGGCTTTGAACACATCAGGATTTGAGGTTGTCGCTTTCCAGCAAAAGCACCTTTTTTCCGTCAGCAAGCAGGGAGTCGATCAGGGCGAAAGATACCTTGCTTTTCCCCACGCCGCTTTTGCTTCCGCCCACATAAAAAATCGACGCGTTTATGTTCACAACTTCTTATCCGGCAAATCCGGCACGATGAAAGATGTTCTTGCCGGAGCCGGTGTTTGCGCGGGTGCCCTCCCCTGTTTTTGCACGGGAGGCGCGTCCGCAGTTTCAGAGAAAAATTTCTGGATAAGGTATGCGGGAATGATGATTCCCGCGTTTTTGAGCAGCTGACTCAGTTCTTTTGGGCTGTAGCCTTTTTTGAAAGCTTTTCTGAAATCGTTTTTCAGAAATTCAGCCGCTTCCGGTCTGGTTTTTCCGTCTTTTTTCTTTGGTAAATTCATGAGCAGTTTCTTCGCCTTCGTGAGCTGTTCCATGCGTATTGTTGCGTTTGAAGCCATGTGTTTTGCCTCCTTTGGGAAGATCATAGCCTATCGGCAGTAAAGATAAAATTTTGCATAAATCTACCACTACACGATACGGGGTCGCCGTGGCAGGATGGAAGTTGTGCTACACGCACAACTTCCATCCTGCCAAAGGGCTGCCGCCCTCTGGACACCCGAATGCTCGGCGCTTTGCTTCTCGCATTCCAAAGGCAAAAGACATGAAAGGCAGAAAGACGGAGGGCGGCGGCCGGAGCGCCGCCAGAAAATGGGTAACGATCCGTGTTACCGATATGGAAAAAGCACGCCTGATGGAGCAGGCGGACATCGCGGGACTGTCCCTGTCGGAATACATGCGACGGCGTTTTTTCGGCGGAACGATTGCGGCCTGCACTGACGTGAAAACAGTGGGAGAACTGCGGCGGATCGGCGGCCTGCTCAAGCACAATTTTGCAACGCTCCGGCAGGTAAACGCGCCGCACGGCATTATGGAAAAGCAGGAAGACGCCCTGCGGAAACTCGTGTGGTTGATTCAAAAAATCGGCATGGCCCTCGATGATCGTCAAAAAAATCAAGAACCGGAAAAGTGAAAAATCGAAGTCCTGGCAGATAGGTGATCTGGTGGATTACATCCGCTTTCCCCACAATAAAAACCCGCAGGAAAAGATCGAATATGCGGGAGGAAGAAATTTCTGTTCCACAACACATGCCGGACAAAAAATTGAAATGATCGCGCTTGCCAGAGAATCGGTTCACAGCGCCATGCCTGTGCAGCACTGGATTTTTTCCTGGCGGGAAGGCGAACAGCCGACGCGGGAACAGGTGGAAGAAGTTGTGGATATGTTTCTTGAAAAAATGGAACTTGCCGAACACCAGATCATCTATGGACTGCACCACGACACAGACAATTATCACCTGCATATCGCGGTGAATCGCATGAATCCTGAAACCGGAAAAGTTGTGCAGCCGCACAGAGGATTTGACATTCGGGAGGCGCATAAACTTCTTGCCTTCATCGAACACAAACAGGGATGGGCGTCCGAGGAAAAGGCTCTGTATGCGGTGCTGGAGAACGGTGAACTTGTAAGGCGGCGCATACGGGGCGGAGAAAGAAAACCAAAACAGCCTGCTCTGGATTTTGAACATGCCACCGGCGAGAAATCCGCCCAGCGCATCGCGCAGGAACGCGGATACGACCTCATAAAAAATGCGGGATCGTGGGCGGAGCTGCATGAGAAGCTGGCGGGAGTTGGATTGCGGTTCAAGAAAAAAGGCTCCGGTGCAATCATCTTTGTGGGCGACATTGCGGTGAAGGCGTCCTCTGTGGATCGCGCATTCAGCATGGGAAAGCTCTGTAAGCGTTTGGGAGATTTTGAGGAAGGAATGTATCCCGATGCTCTGGGCAAGATTGCCCCGGAGCCGGTGAGTTCCGTCAATCTCAAAGAGTGGAAGGCGTATCAGGATGCGTTTGTCGGATCGCCGGACAAAGCGGAAGCAGCGGAGAATGTCGAGCTTGCCCGGATGAAGGAGAGGCAGCGGATGGAGAGGAAAACGGCTCTTTCCCGTCTGGCGGGATACGGCTTGCCGGTTCTGAATATCGCCCGCCATTGCCTGATGGTGCAGCAGAGAGCGGAACGGTTTTCTTTGCGTTCAGGCCGGAAAAAAGCGCGTGGCGGCAAGCCACGTTTTGAAGCCTGGTTACGGGCGCAAGGCTTGTCCCGACAGGCCGAACGTTGGCGACATCGTGCGGCATGGGAACAGGCAAGACACAGCCCTCCCGCACTGCAACGGATAGCGGAGGCAGCGATAGCCATGCGCGAACTCAAGGATTTCAGGCGATATGCCGAGGCGGTCAATGCGGAACGCTACCGCGTGACCTGTATCAAAATGGACGAGAACGGCGGGAAAAAGACCTTCATCCTGGACAAGAAAGGCGGCCTGACCAGAGGCTTTTCCCCGAACGAACTGGAGGCCCATCTGCCGGAAATGCTGCGCTTCCAGCGGCGCGGCGAAAATATCTACTACACGCCGCTGTCGGATGAGCGGCATCATATCCTCATTGACGACATGACTCGCGACAGCCTGAAAAAACTTCAGGAAGACGGCTTCCGGCCAGCCGTGGTGCTGGAAAGCTCGCCTGGCAATTACCAATGTCTGCTGACCATTCCCAGGCTGGGCACGGAATTTGACCGGGACGTGGGCAATCGTATCACGGAACGCCTGAATCGGGAGTACGGCGACAAAAAGCTGTGCGGCTGCATCCATCCGCACCGTGCGCCGGGATTCGAGAACCGCAAACCGAAGCATCGGCGCGACGATGGCAGCTATCCCCAGGTGAAGCTATTGTTTGCGGAGCGCCGGGAGTGTGGCAAGGCGTTTGCTCTGGCCAGAGCGATTGATCGGGAATACGTGGAAGCGGATCGGGAAAGGCGTGCGCGGCCTCGCTTCATCCCCAGCGCCAGACCCGGCGATCCAGCCAGAGCCTACTACGCCCACCTGGAGAATATCCGCCGCCATCTGACCATTGAGGACTATTCCCGCGTGGACGCCATGATCGCCCTGCGGATGCGCGCCAACGGCCACAGCCGGGAGAGCGTGGAAGAAACCATCCGTGCCTGCGCTCCAACCATCCGCGACGCACAGACCGGCCGCAACTGGCAGCGGTACGCCGAAAGAACAGCGGATTACGCTTTCGGCCCCGCCGGTGACGGGGATTTGATGAGAAACGAGCGATACTTGGAGCTGTGGAGAAGGGTTGAGGGTATTGAGGAGGTGGAGCGGAGCCAAACAAGGCCAAGGATACGGCAGGCGATGAAACCTTGATTTTGTTTTTGACAGGGGCCATACTAAGTCAGGTAATCAAAAGTTTCTTTGACAGGGTTAAATATGTTTAGAGCAGATTACCTTTGACTTTTTATGAAAGTCAAAGGTGGCATTCAGGCGAAAAACGCGGTTTTCGCCTGAATGTACGCCGCGTTGCGGCGGCTGCCGCTTTCGCGTCAGCAGAGCATTTTCAAAGTGAAAATGCTCTAAATCAAAAATTCGCAGTCTATAAGGACAAGGATACGGCAGGCAATGAAAACTTGATTTTGTTTTTGACAGGGGCCATACTAAGTCAGGTAATCAAAAGTTTTTTTGACAGGGTTAAATATGTTTAAATCAAAAATTCGCAGTCTATAAGGAGCTCTTATCATGGAAGAAAAGAAAAAAATTGTGAAGGCTGTTTCTTTGCCCAAGGGTAGTTTCCATACAACATGTTGCGCTAATTGTCCTAATGGAGAAGATCAGACTGACGAAAACCATAAGGGAAAATATTGGTGTAATCTACACCACTACTGGACCAATCCATGGGACTCATGTCCTGATATGAATAATTCATAAATATGAAGAACCTTGAGAGTGTTGACCCGTAGGGGGATAGATTTGTATAACTATTTGAAATTATTGAATATTTTGTATGCATATGTGCAATTTGTTCAATAATCTCAATATAGTATAGTGGAAATCTATCACAGGGTCAACACTCTCCATATCTTAAGTATGCAGATGCTTCGTTCTACTTATAGATATATTGTGTGACTAAATGCTGGAATATCAATTCGAATCAAAGGTGTTATGCCAAATTAAAAAAAGTCTGACTTTCCCTGAAATGGGAGGTATTCTTGGCATCAATGAACAACGCATTGTGACAAAATACCACTTTGACAGCACTGGCATAACAACAGAAAGTCGATATACTCCGGACGTTGAAGCATTAAATAAAGTCATATGTGAGTGGGCAAAGGCGAAAATTGAATTTATTGGCTTTGTCCACTCACATCCCAAGTCGGAATCACGATTATCTTCAGGAGATATTACATATGCAAGGAGAATTAAAGAAGCCTGCATGATTCCAAAGATATTGATGGTCATCTACATCCCTGGTGAGAATATGCTTCATCAGTATGTACTGTGAGTAATTTTTCTGTGTGACGTTTTCGCGTCTTGCCTTGCAAAATGCGTCGAGTTGTTTGCTGCCTTTCGCTCTTGATGATTCCCTCGAAGTTCGCCACAGAGGATTGCCCGGATCGTCTGTCCCACTCTCCCGCTCTTATAAGAGCGGGAGAGTGGTTGTGCTCCGGACAATGCGTATAACAATCAAAAAGAGTTCAATATTTTCTTTATGTTACTGGGGAAAGTGACTGTGCGTGCTGTGCGCCGTGCGATCGAACACTCCACCGGCTAAAGCCGGTGGAGTGTTCGATGAAAAGCTCAAAGATGTTGTCAGATTATACATGAGTCCACAGAAAAATGCCGTGGTATATTGTGTTGATGAAAAAAGCCATCATTGAAAATATACGTATATTTTGTACAAGTATTTCTGAATCAGTGCACTAGATGATATTGTAAATTATATCAACAAAAGGTAGTCCCAGATCAAAAGCATAGTTGTCGGCTCCTTTCTTTCCAATAATCTCTTCTCCATTTATCAAATTCCGGTCGATTTATTTCGCTTATATTGGTATGTTTATGGAGCTCTGAATAATTTTGGGTATGCTCCTCTTGAGTCAATTCTAAAATATGACCGTCGTCTTCTTGTAGGATATGATGTAACTGGATTGGGGAACAGGATTTACTAAATGGGGGCTTGCCATTACCCAGAGCATCACAGCTAGTAACCCCTCCACATTTTTTCGATTTATCTATAATATGATTACGTTGCGAGACAGTTTTCCCATTGTAGGTAATCACTTTTGAATTTTTAATAATACGCTTTTCAAATTCAGATATTTTTCGCGGGAAAAATATTTTACGGATTTTTTGCACAAACTTTGTTTTAGATAAGACCCTCCATAAATATTTTGCCCTACTAATAACATATGGAACTAGTCTTACCATTGGGCCTACGAGAGCACCCACTGATGCACTAAAACCTGAATCAAATTCAATATCATTATTGTATTCTGAATAATCTATTTGATATAATGAACCGTCTTCAGATACTTCATAGAGTTCATCATCAAGTATTAGATATTTTTTATTATTACCATCATCAATTATTGAAAAATTATGAGTTTCCGCGATGGCAAAATTAGAAAATAAAAACAATAAATATATAGTTGTTGTTATGATTTTCATTTTATCCTCTCAATATTCAACTTGTTTATCTCTCGAAGTTGCGAATCTAACCATTGTCTTATTGTAGTTGCCCTACGCTTGCCTAAAATGGGATAGAGATATTGGCTAGGTAAGTGATATATTAATTTCTTCTAACATAAGTGTGTACAAATCCTTTAATCCTTTTGATAGATTTACTCAATCCCCTATTGTTGCCATAGCTGCCTTTATTAAAAGATATATGAACTACCTTGTAGATATTTCTTCCCCTAGCCTTATAGTGCCTTTTAGCAAGTGCTGCCAAGCGCTTTAAACTCCAGGGGGCATCATGGACTTTCGCCCTACCGAACAGCAGCAGGCCGTCATCACGCATGAGAACGGCCCGGTTTTGGTCATTGCCGGGCCTGGTTCCGGCAAGACCTTTACCCTTGTCGAACGTATCGTGCATCTGGTCGTCAACAAGGGCGTCAAGCCGGAGCAGCTTCTCGTGGCCACGTTCACGGAGAAGGTCGCCAAGGAAATCGTTTCTCGCGTGGCCAGGCGGCTCATGCAGGAAGGCGTGACCGTAAATGTGGACGAAATGTACATCGGCACGCTCCACTCCATTTGTCTCCGTCTGCTTGAGGAGCATCGGGAGTTCACCAGGCTGAAGAAGAACTTCACCGTGATGGATCAGTTTGATCAGAGCTATTTTTTCTTCCAGCATTTGCGCGAGTTTGAGGAACTCGCCCCGGTGACGCTGCTGCTCAAGGGGGAGAGGCAGACCAGCCGATGGAAGAAGGCGACCCTGCTTTGCGGCTGGATGAACAAGCTCTCCGAAGAGATGCTTTCCGCCAACGCCCTCATGGCCGACCCGGACGAGGCCATACAGGCGCTCGGCAAGTGGTACGCCCTTTACCAGAAACTGCTTGAGCAGGAGAATCTGCTGGACTTCTCGGTGATCCAGCTTGAGGCTTACAGGCTGCTCACGCAAAACCAGGACAGCGTGCTTGCGCCCCTCAGGGAAAAAATCCGCTATGTCATGGTGGACGAGTACCAGGACACCAACACCATTCAGGAGCGCCTGCTGCTCTTGTTGCTGGATGAAAAGAAGAATATCTGCGTGGTGGGCGATGACGATCAGGGCCTGTACCGCTTCCGGGGCGCGACCATCCGCAACATTCTGGAATTTGCCGGCCACTTCCCCAGGGGCACGTGCGCGGTTCATTCGCTGACCACCAATTACCGTTCTGATCCGGGCATCATCACATTTTATAATGGCTGGATGGACGGCAGCGTGGACGGCTTTTCCTGGCAAGGGGCTGACGGCACGCGGTTTCGCTATCCCAAGCAGATCGAGCCGCCCACCGGCAAGCCCGCGCTGGAGGCGCCCGTGCTGCGCGTTTCCGGCAGTGCGGATGAACAGAACTGGCACGGGGAAGTGCTGGACTTCCTGCAAACGCTCAAGGCGGAGCACCTCAGCGACTGGAACCAGGTGGCCTTCCTTTTCCGCTCCGTGCGTTCCGACAAGGCCAAGGCGCTGGCCAGCTTTCTGGAAGAACACGGCATCCCGGTCTATGCGCCGCGCTCCGACCTCTATTTTGATCGGGAAGAGGTGCGCCTCATGCTCGGGGCGTTCCTTTTCATCTTCCGGATTTTTAAGGAGATACGGGAAAAGTGGGAGTCCAGATACCACCCGCTCGCCGTGTGGGATTTCTATGATTCCTGCCTCGGCCAGTTTGCGGACAGGCTGCGCCAGCCGGAAAACAAGGAGCTGAAGGACTGGTGCGTGCGCCGCTTTCGTGAAATCGAAAGGATGCTTGACCACAACACACCGCTGGACTTCGGCTTTTCCGCCCTGTTCTACCAGTTGATCCAGTTCCCCCTGTTTTCGGGCTTTCTGGAGCTGGGTACCTCCTCGCGCGACGAGCGCCCGGCCCGCAACCTGGGCATCTTTTCGCAGCTTTTGGTCAAGTTTGAATACCTCCACCACATCCAGGTTCTGCACCCCGCCTATCTGGAAAAGAACGTCGGCGACCTGTTCAACCACTTTTTCCGCTACATCGTGGACGGCGGCATCACGGAATTTGAAGACCCGGAGGACACCACGCCGGGCGGGGCCGTCTCCTTTATGACCATCCACCAGGCGAAGGGGCTGGAGTTTCCCGTCACCATCGTGGGCTCGCTCAACGCCGTTCCCCGCAAGAATTACAGCGAACTGGACGAGATTCTTGAGGCGCGTCACCACGATCGGCCGCCCTTTGAGCCGCTGGAAAGGATGAAAGACTTTGATTTCAAGCGCCTCTACTATACCGCCTTTTCGCGCGCCAAAAACCTGCTCGTCCTCACCTGCCAGGAAAAGCGCACCAAACGGGGCAAGCTCAGCACCCCCACGGAATACTTCCACAAGTTCTATGCGACGCTCCCGGAATGGCGCGCGGCCAACCTTTCGGCGCTCAACGTGGATGCCGTCCAGCCTGCGGGCATCAAGGGGCGCTATTCCTACACCTCCCACGTCCTCCTTTATGAGGGCTGCCCGCGCCAGTACCAGTTTTTCAAATACTGGGAGTTCAGCCCGGTGCGCGAAGGCCCCATGCTGTTCGGCCAGCTTGTCCACCAGACCATTGAGGACATCCACAAGGCCGTCCTGCGCGAGCAGCCGGAAAGCGTGACCGAGAACAATATCCGCCTCTGGTTCGATGTGAATTACGCCAACCTGAGCCACAAGGAGCGTGTCTACCTGGCCCCGCAAATCCGGGAGGTGGCGCTTGGCCATGTGCTGCGCTATGTGGAGCGCAAGCGCGGCAACTGGGCGGACATACGCGGCACGGAAGTGGATGTTTCGCTTGTGCGGGACGAATACATCCTGACGGGCAAAATCGATCTGATTCAGGGCAAGGGCGATACTGTGGAGATCGTGGATTTCAAGGCCACGCCCAAACCCAACCAGTACGCCGAACGCCACTTGCTGGCTCGCTACCGGCGACAACTGGAAATCTACGCCTACCTTGTGGAGCAGCGCCACGGCCTTGCCGTCAGTGCCATGAACCTCTACTATACGGGCGAGACATCCGGCGTGCCCACCTACCGCTTCCCCTTTGATGGCAAATCCGTGGACAAGACCATTGCTGAAGTGGACGCCGTGGTGGGCCGCATGGAACGGAAAGAATTTGCCGTTCAGGAACGCACTCCAAAACTGTGCAAGGAATGTGACTTGCAGGCGTTTTGCAATAGGTGTGAATGATACAGGAACAACTATGCGGGTATCAAGAATTCAACTCAAGAATTGGAAAAATTTTAAGGAAGTGGATGTCAGGCTGAATGCCCGCACATTTTTGGTGGGCGTCAATGCAGCCGGTAAATCCAACTTTCTTGACGCGTTTCGATTTATGCGTGACGTTGTTGAACATGGCGTCGGAAAGGCTGTGCAAGCCCGCGGGGGGATGAAGAAACTGCGTTGCCTCTACGCACGGCAGGAACCTGATATTCGACTTGCATTTACAATAGACAATACATGGGAATATGAAATTGAGCTCATAAGTGATAAGACATTTCCTGTTTTGATAAAAAGGGAATCTGTACTGAAGAATGGGGAAGTTATCCTGGAGCGCCCTGACAGGGCGGACACAAAAGACAGACAACGCGCAACGCAGACGGCGCTGGAACAGGTAAGCGCCAATGAGGCCTTTCGAGATATTGCGAACTTCTTCAGAAGCATTGAATATCGCCACATTTTGCCTCAGGTGGTTCGCGATCCGCAGGGCTTTTCCGCCGCGCCTGTTGTGAATGATCCCTATGGGCGAGATATTGTTCGGCATATATGGGCGACGCCGAAAAAGACACGCGAGGCCAGATTGCGGCGCATTGATAAAGCGCTGCAAATAGCCGTTCCCACGCTGTCCAAACTGAGGGTGGAAATGGACGAGAGCCGGGGGCAACCGCACCTGCGGGCAAAATTTCAGCACTGGCGTTCCAATGGGGCCATTCAGGATGAAAGCAGCTTTTCTGACGGAACCCTGCGCCTGATCGCCCTGTTCTGGATGTTTTTGGAAAACGGCGGGCCGCTCCTTCTGGAAGAGCCGGAACTTTCCCTGAATGAAGAAATTGTTCGCCGCTTGCCGGGCCTGTTTGCCAGGCTCGTTCGAGGGAAGCAGGGCCGACAGGTGCTTATTTCAACGCATTCGTATGCTCTCCTTGAAGATCCGGGTATTCAACCTGAAGAGATTCTGAAGCTGGAATCCGGGCAGGACGGGACAATCATTCAAGGCCCATCGGATGATGCCCAAAAACTGATGGAAAACGGGCTGAGTGCCGCTGAAGCTGTGCTGCCGGAAATCCGGCAGAACAGAATGGAACAACTGTCGCTTTTCCCGCTATGAAGATACATGTTGTTGCTGAAGGCAGGCTGGAAATCCCCGTTGCGCGCCGGCTTATCGCATTTTGTGGACATCATTGTGGAAAAGTCTATGAATTGAGAGGAGCGGGCAATATTGGGAAAACGGCAGTGACGTATGCCCGCCTTGCGAATGCGGAAACAGCCGTGCTTATCCTGACGGATTTGATGGACAGCGGAAGCCCTTGTGCCATTGCCGCCCGAAGCCGTTATTTTGGGAGGCGTGCCGCTGGCCTGCACCCGAACGCTCTTTTGCGGTTCGCTGTAAACGAACTGGAAAGCTGGTTACTGGCGGATCACGAAAACTTTTCCAAACTTCTGGGAATACGGGCGGGAAAAATTTCATCCCAGCCGGATGTGTTGCCAGACCCCAAAAAGTATATTGCGGACTTGGCGCGCCTTTCTCCACAAAAGGCGATCAAGGCGGATCTTATTTCCGCCTCAGGCAGACAAGGCAGATTATATATACCCAAAATGGAAGAATTCATCAATGAATCATGGGATATAAAGGCTGCCATGCGCCGTTCCCCCAGCCTGAAAAGATGTATCAATCGTCTTCGTGAACTGCATCCTGTTTTGCCATAAAAAGGAACCTCCATGCCCCAGCACACCCTCCCTGCCACGCCTCCCAGGCAAAATGTAGAGGATATGACCTTTGACCTGCCGCAGCCGGAGCCCATCAAGGGCTTTCCCGAACTGCGCTGGACGGGCAAGCGTCCTTTTACCTCTACGCATTACTACCCGGCGCAGCTCAAGGAACGCTACGGCGATCCGGTGGACGGCTGGATGAACCGCATTTACTGGGGCGACAATTTGCAGGTCATGAGCCATTTGCTCAAGGAGTTTCGGGGCAAGGTGGATCTGGTGTATATTGATCCGCCGTTTGATTCAAAGGCGGATTATAAAAAAAGTATTTCTATTAAGGGCATTACTAAAGAATCAGATTTATCAAATTTTGAAGAAAAACAATATTCAGATATTTGGACAAATGACATTTATCTGCAATTTATTTATGAAAGACTAATATTAATTAGAGAACTATTATCAGATAACGGAGCATTATATATACATTGTGACCCACGAAAATCTTCATATATACGATTAATTTTAGATGAAGTTTTTGGTAAAAATATGTTTAGGAATGAAATAATTTGGCATTATAAATTTAGGATGATGGATAGTGATATTCAGTATAATAAGAAGCATGATAATATCTATTTTTATTCAAAATCATTAAAAACAAAAATTAAAATGCCAAAAGAAGAATGGACAAAAGAAGAACTAATTAAGACAAGGAAACAAGAAATCATCGTTGATGAAAATGGTCAAGAGTTGATTTGGATGCCAGGTCAAAAAGGTAATTCTAAAAGTCGTTTAGTATCCATAGATGAAATTTTATCACGAGGAAAAGCTGTAGATGATGTATGGGATATACCTATTATCAGTAGCAGTGCATATGAACGCACATCATATCCTACGCAAAAGCCAGAAACCCTCCTTGAGCGTATAATCCTCGCTTCCTCCAACCCCGGCTCCATTGTCCTTGACTGCTTCATGGGCTCCGGCACAACGCAGGCCGTGGCCATGAAGCTTGGTCGGCGTTTCATCGGGGCCGACATCAACCTTGGGGCCATTCAGACCACCACCAAACGCCTGAACGCCATTATTGCCGAAAAAAAACAGGCCCGGCCCTCCCTGCTGGAAAATGGCGCAAAGCCCTATCTGAATTTTGAGGTCTACAACGTCAATCACTACGACGTGTTCCGCAATCCGGTGCAGGCGCGGGACTTGCTGCTTCAGGCGCTGGAAATCGAACCGCTGGAATCCACCGATGTCTTTGACGGCATGAAGGACGGCTACAAGGTCAGAATCATGCCCGTCAACCGCATTGCCACCCGGGCCGACCTCAACCCTATCCTCAACGGCATCAATTACCGGGAAATGGAAAAACGCATGGAAGCCGCTCCGGGCAGCCCGGCGGAACGTATCATGCTGGTCTGCATGGGGCACGAGCCGGATCTGGCCGCCAGCCTGAAAATGGACATTGGCAGCCACTACAGTGTGGATGTCAAAGTCGTGGACATCCTGCGCGACAGAAAGGATCTCACCTTCAAATACGATTCCGAAGCTGACACGGCCGTGGAAAACGGCGAGCTGATCATCCGGCAGTTCTACCCCCGCAATCTCCTGCAAAAACTCTCCATCCTTGAAGAAAACGTGGAGGACTGGCGTCAGCTTGTGGAAACCGTGGCCATTGACTGGAACTATAACGGCGAAGTGCTGCAACCCGCCGTGTATGACAACCCCGGCAAGAATGCGCTGGTTCAGGGCCGCTATGCCGTTCCCGAGGATCACGGGCTGATCCGGGTCAAGATTACCGACCTGCTCTCCGAAAGTTTTGAGACCACGCTGGAGGCAGAGTAATGGCCGGAAGAAGGAAGAAGCAGGCCGCCCCCCAGGTGGATCTCAATACCACCTTTTACCGTGAGCTTTTTCGCTTTTACCGGGAAAACAGGGGGAGCATCCGTTCCCACTATCGCGGGCTGACGCGCGAGCTGTTGGACTACAACGACCCGGACAGGCCGCGGCCCGGCCAGTTCCTGCGGCGTCCGCAGTTCGAGGCGCTGGAAATCCACGTCTTCCTCAAGGAATATCTCAAGCTCCGTCCTGTGCATGACATCTTTGCGGACTGGTACAAGCGCCGCAAGGGCTTTGAAAAGCGCGGCGACGTGCTGGGCATGGACGGCCAGTATGTGCTGGAAAATTCGCCCATGTTCAATGAGGCAGCCTATGCCGCCGTGTTCAAACGCATGAAGGCCGCCCGCCAGGACTACGCCAACTATATTTTCGCCCTGACAATGGGCGTGGGCAAAACCCTGCTCATGGCCACCTGCATTTTCTATGACTTTGTGCTGGCCCGGAAGTTCCCGGACGACCCGCTCTATTGCCACAACGCCCTGATTTTCGCGCCGGACAAGACCGTCCTGCAATCCCTGCGGGAGATCGAAAGCTTCGACTTTGCCAGGGTACTACCGCCAAAACATGCCAACTGGCTCCAGGCAAATCTCAAGCTGCAATATCTGGACGAGGCCGGGGCCACGCTCAATGTCCTCAACAATTCCGACTACAATCTTGTCATCTCCAACACGCAAAAAATCCTGCTCAAGCGCAAAAAGAAGAGCCCCAGCCGCGCCGAGCAGCTTTTTCTGGCGACCGGCGAGACCAAAACCGCCGACGCCAGATCCGTTTATGATGATATTTCCGATCTTTACGGCTTTGATTCGCCGGAGGATGAGGCGGATCTGACCATCAATCAGCGTTTCCTCAAGTTGCGCAATCTCCCGCAACTGGGCATTTTTGTGGACGAAGCCCACCACGCTTTCGGCGATGTTCTGAAAACAGACCTGCTCGATCCCAAAAAGGAAACCTCCCTGCGCTTCACCATCAACACCCTGGCCAGGGGCATCAAACGCCTGGGCAGCTCAATGGTGGCCTGCTGCAATTTCACCGGCACGCCCTATGTGAAGAACGAGCTGCTGCCCGAGGTGGTGTATTCTTACAGCCTCAAGGACGCCATCAATAACGGCTACCTTAAGACCCTGCGGCTGCATAAATTCGCCAATACGCGCGACAGGGAGTTTGTGCGCGCCGTGGTGGACGATTTTCTTGAACGCTTTGACGGGCGCGCCCTCGAAGGGATGCTCCCCAAACTGGTCTTTTTTTCTCCCAGCATTGAGGATGCCACAAAAAACCTGCGCCCCATCCTGGAAGAGGAGCTGAACCGGCGCGACATCCCGGTCTCACAGCTTCTTGTCAATGTGGGCGACCCGAAAATCACCAGCAACGACGACATCAGGGCCTTCAACAATCTGGACAGCGCGGCCTCGGAGAAACGCTTCCTCATTCTGGTGAACAAGGGCAAGGAGGGCTGGAACTGCCGTTCTCTGTGCGGCGTGGCCATGTTCCGGCAGCCCAGGTCAAAGATTTTTGTGCTTCAGGCTTCCATGCGCTGCCTGCGCTCCATTGGCGATCAGCAGGAAGAGGGGCAGGTCTATCTGACGGCGGAGAACGCGGAGATCCTCAACGACGAATTGCAGCAGAACTTCCGCCTGACCACTGACGACCTGCTGCCCCCGGAACGGGCCACCACGCGGTACGAGGTGCGCGTCCTGAAGAAAAAGCGTATCTCCCTCACGCGCGTGCGTCACCTCTATGATTGCAGGGAAAAGGAGCCTGCCGCCCCGGTGCGCTTTGACCTGGAACACTGGGACGTGGCTCGCTACCGCATCCTCCACACCGAGGAGAAGATGCTCCTCCAGCCCGGCGCGCGCAGAACGCAGGAGACGCCCACCGACATCAGCTATATCAAGGAGCAGCGCACGTGGAGCGCCTATACGCTCGTGGCCGAAATTGCCCGCTATCTGTGCGCCTCGCCGCTGAAAATCGAGGGGCTGCTGCGGCAGAGCGAAGAGGGGCTGGACGCCTTGGTCGCCAGGGTCAACGAGTTCAACGAGCTGCTCTACGACGAGATCATCCCCCGGCTGTTTGACGCGCTCTACGAGGTCACGAATTACGACAAGCAGGAGCATGTGGAAGTTGAGCTTGTCCACGACCCGGCGGGCGGCTTCTTTGAAATCCACGGCGACCCGCACAAGACGCAGCTTTTCAGGGAGTGGCAGGCCGATGCCAGGAAAAACGCGCTGGCCGGAAAGAGCTTTCACCTTGATACTTACTGCTTCGACTCCCTGCCGGAGCAGGATTTCTTCCTGAACGTCATCCGCCAGGACGACATCAGGGAGGTCTATTTCACGGGTATGCTCACCCACGGCCAGACGGATTTCCACCTCAACTACATCGATCCGGATACGCATGGCGTGCGGAACTACTACCCGGATTTCCTCATCCTGACCAAAGGCGGCGAGTGGCTGGTGGTGGAGGTCAAGGCAAAAAACATGATGGACGACCGGGACGTGCTGGCCAAACAGGCTTTTGCGGAAACCATGCTCAAGGCCAGCCGGATAAAATACCACATGATCCCGCATACCGAGGCAGCGAGGTGGGAAGACAATCCAAAACCACATCCAGATTTTTTGGTAATCTGATGACGAATCTGGGTGGGGCTTCTCATTTTTAGAGGGTTCGCCTCCCATCAGGCTTGGCACCAAAGAGCTTTTTTCTTGGAGCTAATAACATATGCCGTACGAAACAGAGCAACGTTTAAAGTCATACCTTGACTCGGATTCTCTTCACCAGGAGCAGATGTGCTTGGCTCTTCTTAAAAAAGATAGACGATTTACGAATGTTACTCCACGACAACCGTATGGAGGCCCTGATGGTGGTCGAGATATTGAGGCTTTATTCAAGGATAGAGATAAAACATTTGGTGCAGTAGGTTTCGTTAACAATGCAAATGATTCAACGGCACAAAAAACAAAAATAAAAAGGAAGTTTAAATCTGACTTATCTCGCGCTTTAGAAGTAGATCAACAACTTAAGGTTTTTATATTTTTTACTAATATTCGTTTTACAGTAGGTGAGAAAAATCTTTTGATTCAGAACGCCAAGGAAGCAGGAGTATCAACTTGTGAAATATGGGATAGAGAGAGGCTAAGGGTAGAATTAGATACTCCAGATGGTTTTTGCATCCGATTCCAATATTTAGATATTCCTTTATCTGAAGAAGAACAGGCTAGCTTTTTTGCTCGTTGGGGTGATGATATTCAATCTGTTATTTCTACTGGATTTCAAAAAGTAGAGGAAAAACTTAATAATATAATATTTTATCAAATAGCAAATGAGGTTTTACAACATCTTACGATAACTATTAAACTTAATAGGATATATCAGGCCGAAGAGATAGGGCATTTTCGCATATTTTCCCTTTTTTGTATTACTCAACCCCATTCTCCAATAGATGAAATAATCTTAGGGGCTAGTGATAAGTCACATAGGATGATGCCTGAATCATACAACTATAAAAAAGATCAGCAAGCTGGAATTAAATATGGTATATGTCGAGGAGCATGGGAGAGATATTATGATAAGGGAGATAAATTAATAAGTATTTCTCCTAGTATCGCAACAGGCATGAATGAAGTAGAAAAAATAAGTTTTTCTTATGATAAAGATGGATTTATTATAAGGTATCCATATAATATGTCGATAATGGATATTAATAAATCGTATTTTATTTTTTGGGTAAATAAATCTATTTCAAAATGTATAGAAGAAATTATTATAAGTGCAAACGAATATACTTTAGAAAAAATATATAGTGATTCTTTTTTGATAGATGAATCTAATGTTAATTTTGAACATATCCCTGTACACTTTTCAGAAGAAGAAATGAAAGATCCTTGGGTAAGGATAAGACCGAGTGATGGGAATTCACTATTTAAAATTGATTTTCATAAAAAAATTCCTCAGAGAATATTTATACCTGAACAGAATTATTCTTGTTCCATTATAGCTTAAAGTTCACAATTTTCGGATAAACAGCATAGATAATACAATTATAATATTTAATTTACTCCTATCTAAGGGCGGCGTCCATGAGAGCCAAGCTGTAGCTCCATCCACTGGCCAGACGCGAAGCGCTACGCCGTGGTCATACCCTCTACCATGTCCGCCACACGGGTGCAGATAATGGCATTCACGAAGAATGTGGCATCCTCTTCCGCGCCTCTCTCCGCCTTGGGCAGTTTCAGGCCAGACACAGCCAGCCCGGCATCCAGCGTGAACTCCATTTGCCGGTCGGGATCGGCGTCTGAGGTGGCCACCAGATGCAGCTTCTGGATAGCCATGCCTTCCTCAAGAGCCTGCGCCACGGCGTTCAGGCTGTTCTGCACGGCGGCGGCGGCCTTTTCCTCGGCCTGTTCGGAAGCGGCCAGACTGGCGGAACCCATCGGACGCAAGGTATAATCTTCGCACGGATAGTTTCAAAGATTTTCGGTATATCCCCCCAGGCGTTATGGGCATGGTATAAATGCCGAAGGAACGGCTCCAAGTGAGGATGCAATAGGTTTACTGCTGGTTCAAATGATTCCCCAAAAAGTATCCTGTTCCCAATGCTGAGGGAAACCTAAGTCTTGGGCAAATTGGGGGGGGAATTCATCAAAAAGTGTTTTCAGGCGAGAGCTCCATGATGACGCAGGGGAGATATATTTGAGAAAATATTGTATAATGCACGCTGAAGCATAATAGTTCCCCGAATCGGCTGAAAAATCAGGGCAAAAATGAGGAGGATTTTTCTGCAATTTTGGGTGTCGCGTATTTCTTCGATGCCATATCATCCCGTGATGAGCGCATACATTACGCAATAGAGCAAGTGAGGAAATCCATGAAGTCATAAGATTGGCGGGAAGTCCAAACTCCAAACCGATAATCTTTTGCTCTATGCGAACAAGCATGGGAAGAGCCTTACACCATTCTCCCATCGAAAGATGCTCCATAACGATCCATGAAGGTGGAAGAGGTGGTAATTCATAATTTTTATAGTACAACGATACTTCATGGGATTGGTATCGCGGTTTATTCTTGCGTATTTCATCCGCAATAACATCTTGAAAAGTAGCTGCATAAGATGCAGTTTTGAATATTTGAGCATCCATGAACCAATGCGGGCCATGTCGTTGACTGAGCGAGTCCGACATCACGGTTCTGACCGCTATTTCTATGCGCTCTATGGCATCCAAAGAGAGTAAGCGCAGCCTTCGGTCAAAAATATAGATAGCCCAGAGAGCTTCGTAGGTAATCCCTGCCCTGAAATTTCCCTGTTGATCCCGCAAAAAGCGTGCATACCGATTTAATCGGTGGTAGCCAACAGTTTTGATGTGGCGCTGAGCGTGGGATATGTCGGGAATCAATAAACCTTGTGAGCGCCAACGCTCAATCAGGTCTGCCGGAGAAAGGGCGGGGAGAGAATATTGCATAAAAAAGCCGCGCTGTAATTCGCATCACTTTTCTCGCTGAGGAGAAAAGGCTAGGCGCAGCGCGGACTGTTGGAAGCAGAGTAAATCGTGGCGGTGCGCCTGTCAAGTGAATAAATGTCTTTTTATCAATATATGCAGAAGGTTTTGAAACCGTCAAGCGGGAAATTGTTCATTCTCCAGTGATGGGGAAGGAACGGCAGACAGTTTTGAATGTGCCTGCCGTTCTACCCGGTTACACTACGCCAAACCCACCCCCTCCACCATATCCGCCACAGCGGTGCAGACATCGGCATTCACGAGAAACGTGGCATCTTCTTCCGCGCCTTTTTCCGCTTTGGGTAGCTTCAGGCCAGACACAGCCAGCCCGGCATCCAGCGTGAACTCCAGTTGCCGGTCGGGATCGGCGTCTGAGGTGGCCACCAGGTGCAGCTTCTGGATAGCCATCCCTTCCTCAAGAGCCTGCGCTACGGCGTTCAGGCTGTTCTGCACGGCAACGGCGGCCTTTTCCTCGGCCTGTTCGGAAGCGGCCAGACTGGCGGAACCCATCGGGTGCAGGGTGTAGCCTTCGCAGGGATAGCCATCCCCGCGCAGGATAGCGGCGAAGAGTTTCGGCATGTCTCCCGCAGGCGTGATGGGTGTAACATCCATGCCGAACGTGGTCTTGAACAGGTCAAGCACCGGCTGCACAGCCTTGGCCGAAGTCGCGCCCACAAGCAGGCGTCCTTTTTCCGCATCCCACAGGCAGTCAATCACGGACGGCACAAATTCCGCCCTGGCCGTCAGTTTGGCGGTAATGGCCTCTTTCAGCTCCTTTTTGCGCTTGCTTCCTACCTTTTTGCCGGAGGCGATTTCCTCCCGCACGGCTTCGGCAAGCTGGAGGCGGATGACGGCTCCGGACGCCTTGCGCGTGTCCAGCCGGAAGGAAAAGCCCATGAAACGGCCATCCACGGAAGCCAGTTCAAAACCGTCGGTATCCAGCGGATCGCCAAGGCCCACCCAGCCGAAACGCCTGCCGTCCGCGTCGATTTCGGGAGTGAAGGCGTGTTGCCGCAGGGCGTCCAGATCAAGCGAGGCAGCCGAATCGGCCTTGCAGATGGTCAAGGCTGTACTTGAAGACATGAAACCGGACATGAGAACTCCTTGTCTTTGTCGTGAGGTTGGATGGTGAAGTGATTTGTGTGATTCATTCCGCTCATCTCATACGCGGACGTGAAATCACAAAGCCGGGTACGCCGCCGGAGGGTGAAGCCGTCTGAACGGCGGCTTTGACTTGCGGAGCCGTGAGCTGCCTGTATGCCTCCACATGTTCCAGGGCTTCCGCCAGGCTGTCAAAGGTGGCGTGAACGGTGCGCGCCCCGTTGATGATATTGTTTTTCTCGTACTGGACACGCAGCCCGATTTTGTCGTTGCCTGTTTGGAACACGCGCAGCTCATAGCTTCCTCCGTCTTCCGCCTCCAGAGTCAACGCATGTTCGTTTTTGCCATAAAAATCCGAACCGCTGGCGGAGAAGCCCGTGCCCACAAGCCGGTCGTGGTATGATTGGGAGGCGTCGGCGTTTGAGGGAAAATTTTCTACAGTCTGTGTCATGGCCTCGGCTATGCCATACGTTGCCGCATCCTGCCGGGCAACGGTCATAGCGTCCTCCGCTGTCTTGAATTTTTTGGAAACAGCATAGCGTGGCGCATCCTGGCATGTATGCCAGTGATCATCATCATACATGGTATAAACAGGCCAGCGAGTGGCATTACGAAAATGAGCACGCTCCAAAACATGATGCGTGGAATGCTCATACGCAGCATACTCGATTTTGGAGTCCCCTTCACCAAATGCCAACACGGTTTTGGGTATGGGAGGGAATGGGTACTTGCTCTCCATTTTTGCGGGTGGCGTTTCCTTGAGTCCACGCCGCGCGGCGTCCTCGCGGGCGGCGGCCGCCCCTTCTTCCAGTGACGCGAACCGCCGGAGTTTCACCCCTTGCGGCACAGTCGCCGTAGTGTGCCACTGGCCATCCTCGTACAAACTTTGCCCCAGGGAGCCGATGCTGTTGTTGAAATAGGAACGGCGCAGCACATACCCTTCCAGGGTATAGCCATTATGCTGATTGGACACCGTGTATTCCGTTCTGCCTTCGCCTTCCCCGTATTTCAGCGTATGAGACTGGTTTTCCTTCGGGGCGGCTGGAAGCGGGGTGCTTGAAAGCGGGGTGGCAGCTTTGTCGGCTTCTTTTGGTTGCGCTGCTTCCGCTGTCGTCGGCTGTTCATCGGTCAGACAGGTTTTCGGCGTCCAGGTGGAAACATAATTTGGATCATCCTGCATCCGCTGTAATTCACGCATGACAGCGTTGTGGTTTTCCCGCGTCAGAGCAAGTTCCTCCTGCTGGGGAAATGCCTTGCCCAGAGCAGCCTTCACCGTTTCCAGTTCGGCACGTTCCTGCCGGGTGCGTTCCCGCTGCTTTTCTATGGATTCGTCCAGTCCCTTGCCAAGAAAGTTGTCCACACGCTGAAACAGACCGGACAGGCTGAGCTTGTCGTCAAAGCTGTAGCGCAGATTGTCGGGCTGGAATTGCTGATCGCCCGCGCCCTGGAGAATGATCCGGAAGCCGTCATACGAGGAGATGCTCATACTTCTGATAATGGTCATTGTGAAGCCGCGATACGTCCCGAACAGCACCTTCGCGCCGGAATTTCTGGTGACTTCCTTGATGCCGCCAACCAGAATATCCCGCATCTTCTCGCCGTCCCTGTCCCCCAGTACCTTTCCCTCATGCACCAGCTCCACCAGAATTTTTTCTTTGCCCTTTTCCGTCATCGTGCGCGTGTTGGCGTCTCTGAGCTGGATATTTTCGGCATAGTCCGCTTCCGCCTTTGCCAGTCGCGATTCAGCGGAGGCAAGGTATTTGAGGCGATCCCGCATCCTGTGCTGGCCGCGCTGATGCTGCGAATACAGGGCTTCCAGCTTGCGTAAATCGCTTGCAAGCTGCACCTGCATGAGAATAAGCGGATTGCCGGAAGCTGCGGCTTTCATTTCCGCCGCATTGGCGGCTTCTGAAGACACATCATCTATGACACGCTGGAGCAAATCTCCCTTGCGAAACTGTTCTATTGCGGCTGACTTGTACTCGATACATTGCCACATTCTCGCGTCATACGTCTGTTTTGTGGCGTAATTGTATATCTGCACAGAGAAAGTATCGGGATCGCGTTCGTAGAACATATTCCCCTGGCGGATAATGCGTCCGTTGCGTTGCTCCAAATCCGAAGGCCGCCACGGCGCGTCCAGGTGATGCGCGGCCACAAGCCGTTTCTGCACATTCATGCCCGCGCCCATCTTGGCGGTGGAGCCGAGCAAAATGCGAACGCGCCCGGCATTCATGTCGGCAAAGAGCTTTGCCTTGCGGATGTCCGTGTTGGCGTCATGGATAAAGGCGATTTCCTCGGCGGGAATCCCCTTTGCCATGAGTTTTTGCTTCATGTCATCATACACGGAGAACTTGCCGGAAGACATGGCGATGACCTCATCCATATTGACGACACCGGCAAGAGCGTCGTCCCCGTCATCTTCGGCCATGTCTTCCTGTTCCGGCGTTTCGCGGACAAAAGTGCCGTCCACGTCGATAAGCGCCCCGGATTCCAAATCCTGCCGTTCGCTCTGAGCGGATGCCGGAGCCTTGCCGCCCTTGGGCGTGGACAGGTCGCAGAAGACAAGCTGTGTGCCCTTGTCGGCAGATGTTTCGCGCCAGATGTCGTATATCCGCGCCACAGCCGTATTGAGCTTTGAGCCTTCAAAGTCCTCGGCGCTTGGCTTGATAAGCCGGAAATCCAGACCGGCCTTTCTGGCGTCATTGGTGACCTTGAGCGGATTATCAATGTGCGGGTCTTTGGGCAGATTCTCCATGCGGAAGATAATAGTGCCCATATACGTCGCCTGATCATCGGAGCGTTCCACAACCTCATTGACGGGTTTGCCGCCCCTGACCGGAGGCGTCAGGGGCCGCTCCCCGGCCTGTTTCGCCTGTTCGTCCAGGTCACTCCTGGTCACGACATCGGCAAAGGTGCGATACATGGAGAGCAGTTCCGGCACGTTCTGGAACTTGGCGAAGCGGCTTTTCAGCTTGTAATTGACCTGTGTTTTGATGTATAATTTATTGAAATAACATGATAAAAAATTTAAAAATATTTTTGATACCCTGAAAGCTACCCGGCAAAAAACGGGATGGGAGAACACTCTATTGTACGTTACCGGACAGAATGTTCATAGGCGCGTAGCGTCTCAGAAGATACCCGCATTTTCAGTCCCATTTTTTTGATTTTCTTTTTGGACGTTCCGGGATAAAATAGTATATCCTATCGTTTTCAGGAGTACCCCCATGACCTTTCCACGACATTCTCGCCAAATACCGCGCCGTTTCCTTTTCCGAACGGGACAAGGGCGACCGTTTTGAACGCTTGATGCAAGTTTTTCTGCTAACTATCCCCTGGTACGAGGGCAAATTCCGGCATGAGTGGCTTTAGCGAGAATTTCCGTACAAGGAAAGCCTGGGCGGCAAGGATACGGATATTGGTGTTGTGCTCAAGGGAGTGAAAGGGAATTCTGGACAATTCAGTGTAAATGTTATGATAATAAGTTCAGAATCGCTAAAAACTCTGCAAGTGAAACCTATGTAAAGATGTAGTGGTATTTTGAATTATGTTTTTCTGTATTTAGAGTTTGTATTCATATTGTGGATGGCAATTAATGGTAACCTTTGAGAAGGATTATTATATTATGGATTCTTTTTCGATCATCGCCAAATTTATTGCAGCCTATAATGATCCGGTAAATAAAATATTTGTTGATATCATCGGCATGATTGTTATTGGGGGAGCATTACTGGCTGTTATTAACAAATTCCCCCCTCTACGTGAGTTTTTACCGTATCTTTGTGGAACACTTGGTATTTTTGGTACATTTTTGGGAATTTTTTTAGGGTTAAGCGATTTTGATTCCCATAATATCTCAAAAAGTATTCCTTCATTATTGGATGGCATGAAGGTTGCTTTTTTTTACATCTATTGTTGGTATGTTTGCAACGATAGCACTGAAGTTCATCTATTCCATTCGGGATTGTTTTTATATAAAGGGAGAAAAGGATGCTATTTCCATTCTGAAAAATATTGAAATTTCGACCATAAAAGCAAATCAAGGTATGGAAAAATTGAGTGAAACATTGAACAAATGTTTCAAATCAGATGAAGAATATTCACTGGTATCGCAAGTTAGACTTATTCGCCAAGAAATGAGTGATAACAGTAAAAGAATGGAAAAAAAGTTTTCTGAATTCTCGGAACAGTTTGCCAAGATGGCATCAGAATCATTGGTCAATGAGTTGAAAGCTGTTGTTGATAAGTTTAATGTTATGCTTAATGATCTTGTCAGCCAGTCATTTGTTGATTTAAAAGATTCAACAGAGCGATTGAATCAATGGCAGGCTGAACATAAAGCTACACTACAACAGCAACAGGCGAATCTTTCCAGTCTACTCTTGCAGATTTCTAGCCTTAATACTTTGTTCAAGGAAAGTGTGCAGCGCCTTGAAAAAGTTTCAACTGAAATTGATTCTATTGATGGTAGTTTAAGTGCAATTACGGTCTCTGGTGAGAGCTTGGAAGAGATTACGAGAGAGCTTGGGAGGCAGAATAAGTCTCTTGAGGCTTCTTTGTTGGAGATTGCTCATACAGGCGAACAGGCAAAAGCTGCTATTCCTACTATTTCGCAAGGCTTTACCAAACTCTCTGAACAGATGTACCTCATGCAGGTTCAGGTCAATGAATTTATCGAAGACCTTGGTAACTCTTTGAAAAATCATGCGGATGAGTTCCAGTCTTCTTGTCAAAAACAAATGAATACCATGGATGAATCCATACGTTCGGTATCGCATAAAATTATTGCGACCAATGACGAGCATAGTAAAGCTGTGAAAACGATGATTGAAGATTTTAACAGGCATTCTGAAAATGTCCAGATGGCCTCTGAAGAGCAGATAAAAAATATTGAACATGCTCTGGAAACAGAGTTGACAAAATCTCTTGAAAGTTTTGCTGGCTCTATGGTGGCTTTGTCGCAGAAATTTGTTTCTGATTACTTGCCATTGACAGAGCGTTTGGCAAAAATCGTGCGTCTGGCTGAAGGGGCGCATTGATGGCTCTTTTCAAAAAGCAAGAAGACAGCGACTGGAGTTCAGTGTCTGATCTCATGTCAGGACTGATGATGCTGTTCTTGCTGATTGCCATCGCCTATATGCTTAATGTTGCGGAAGGACAGCGAAAGGTCAAAAAAATTGCCGTCACCTATCAAGAAATTCAGTTAAGTTTATATAATGACCTGATGAATGAGTTCAAAAAAGACCTGCCAAAGTGGAAAGCTCATATCGATCAGAAAACTTTGGCGGTTCAGTTTATGGAACCTGACATTTTATTTTCCTTAGGCAAAGCAGAGATAAATGAGCGGTTCCGAGAAATACTAGATGATTTTTTTCCAAGATATATGGCCATCATTTGTTCTGATAAATTTAGGGATAGCGTTGAAGAAATCCGTATAGAAGGGCACACATCGTCAGAATGGGGAAATAGAGAAGTATCGCTAGATGAGGCATACTTTAACAATATGGCACTTTCCCAAGAGCGTACGCGATCTGTATTGAGTTATTGCTATCATCTTGATAGTGTAGCGGAATATAAGAATTTTATGCGTTCTCATATTACGGCCAATGGTCTGTCCTCAAGTCAGCCTATCCTTTTTAAGGATGGAACAGAAAATACAAGGCTATCGCGCCGTGTAGAATTTCGGACCCGTACGAATGCAGATCAGAGAATAGTACAAATTTTGGACGAACTTCAGTATGATTAAGCTTCCTGATTTTTCGCGATGTGTTGAAGTTCAGCAACTATTATTCTCAATGGGGATAAGTCATGTTAAAGATTTACCTATTGTTAACTTTACAAGAAAAATTGAAAAAAAAGTTATCGTGACAGTAAAAAATACGGAACAACTCCGATATGCTTACGAACTCAAGATAGGTGCCATTCCTCTTGGAAAAGGAGAAATCTTGGGATCGAATAATGGTCTTATTGAAATAAATGGTTTGAAATCTTGTATATATATCAAAGATCAGAGAGGACAGTATTATAATAATGGAATTTCATCATATAGATTTCATTTATGCTGGTGCAATACTATAGAAGAAATGTCTAATTCTGGAAGAAAAAGTAGATATGTGGCGACAGCACGGGATGATGGGCTTTTTCCTGTCAATCACCAGTTTGATGAAGGGCATGAAGAAAAATTAGTAAAGCTTGAATTATGTAAAAATTGTAGAAAAATACTTGAAGAAAGGAAAATGTATTTTTCCCCATTCACGCTCTGTGAATTTTATAAAAGGTATCAGACACATATAGCAGATAGCTTTACGCGGGAAGAGACTCGTATTTCTGAAGAACAGTATGCACCAAACCATGATGAAGTAGCATTAAAATACAAAAGTATTGCAAAGTATGTATGTTCTATATGTGGAGTAGATTGCTCACAGAATAAAGACCTACTACATTTGCATCATAAAGATGGTAATGGGCAAAACAATAAACATTATAATTTGATGGTGTTATGCGTTGATTGTCATGCTCAGCAACAAAAACATTCATATATGAAGAAAAATCCTGACTTTAAAGAAAATATGCAAAGATTAAATGAATTAAGAAAGTCTCAGGGGCTTATTGTCATTAACAATGGCTAGCCGTAATATTTCATCTTCTTCATTCAGCCCCCTCATCTTCCAGCAAATTTATTGGAAGAGGTGGAATCCATCTAAAATCATAGCAGCGGTATGGACTATTTCGTGGCCCATACCAGTATCTCGTAAAGTGTCCTCGCCTAACATGAGGAGGCATCTTTTGGTTTGATAATTCTATTTGTGCTTTACTTTTATATTTTCGTAGGCTGTAGCCTATTTTTTCAGCTACAGCATGAATATTGGGGTTTTCAGGAGGAAAAATTCTCCAGCCATTTTTGATCTTTTGTGACCGAGGGCGACTAATGGTGGCTGCTGCCGTTATACCATCTATTTCTGGAGAGTCTGAGCAGATATACAAAATCAAAGATACTGCGATAGCCGCATTATTTACATTTATTTCATCAAAATACTCTTCTGTTAACGTAGAGTTAATTCCTATTTCCTGCTGCTTCTTGATATTCTCCCGTTTATAAGAATTTATCGCTTCAGATATTGATAATGATTTTTGCAAAGGAATTCTAACAAGATGCGGTTTAGGTAAGTTATCATCATTGTCATGTAGAAATGTCAGCTCGAGATATTTTTTTGAGTTTGCAGATTCATATATAAGTGTAGCGAAAAATCCATCATAATCATGATTTCCCCATTTTATATAGATACTCCAAGCGGGAAGATGAAGGATATTCTCAACTGAAATCTTTGCATCAATATCTGACTTTGCGATGGCTTCAAAAGCTTCATTGTCAAAAATAAATATATCCTGTGTAGGTCTCCAAGAACCAATAGCAGCCAAGAATGCGGCAAAGTGATTTATTTTCCCTAGTGTAATAGGATCATTCTTTTGAGCAAATTGGGGTTCTGCCATCACCACTAATATAGGCCATACATCTAAAGGAAGAAAGCACCATGCAGGCCAGTTATTCCTTTCCCGATCTCTATATTCATCTATTTCTCTCCATAATCTACTGAATTTCTTGTTTTTATTTATTGATTGTAAAAGGCGGATAGGAGCATTGTCTTTTTCCATATGAAAATCTCTTTGGGGTATTTAGTTAAATTTTGCTTGATTAGGATTCATTTCATACGGACTATGAAATAATTCCTATTCTATTAGAAAACATTAATCAATACAAAAACACCGAGCATTATGAAAAGAATAGCAATGCTCCCTTTTCTCCATCCCCCCTTTTCCGCCTCGGCAAACTCCTTCGCGGCCGCGCCTCCACAAAACATCCCCGCCGCGAGGCACAGCCCGCCGATAAGCCAGCCGGAGGGCATGTGCAGAACCGCCGCCAAGGGAATATCCCGCCCCGTGTCGATACGAAAGCCTGCCCAGAGCATCAGGCTGCCGTAGGCCAGCAGGCAAATCAGGGCAAACAGTCCCATCGGCACCAGTCTGGCGTATTGAATCTTGGAAGCAAGGTTCTGTGCCTCCTGCACCACGCTGTCGGTGAGCCGGGCTTGCGCGGCGGCGGTCTCCTTTTCGGCGGCAGCGGCCATGCCGTCCATGATGGTTCTGGACGCTACGGCGATTTTCTCCGGCAACGCCTCATAGTAGACGCGCTGATATTCCATCGCGGCCAGCAGCGGCCAGAGCGCGTCGTCCTCCCGGAGATTCAAGCTGTTGCCGACCTCCCGCAGACGGGCCGTTTCCGTTTCGGACAATTTCCTGCCGCACGCCTTGCCGAGATCAATCACGCTATCCATGCTCATGACGTTTCTCCCATAACACGTTCAAACATGTTCGCGCACAATCTCCGCCAACGCTGCAATTCCGCCCGTGTGCCGAAGGGCATTTCAGGATGGGCGGCGCGGATGGACATACGTCTGGAATACAGCCAGTCGGCCACGCGACCGGCCACCGCCGGAAAGTCCAGCGTCATGCCGTTCTTTTCCACCACTTCGCGCGCTTTGGAGCTGTTATACATATCAAAACGCCGCGCTTCACCGAAATACAAATTCCGGCAGACGTGGATGGGTACATCCGTGAATACTTCCTGAAAGGAATGCAAAAGCTCTATGGAATCACGGTGCCGGTTGATTATCCAGAAAACAACCAGTTCCCGCCGCATTTCCCGCAGGGCTTCCTTCATGATGTCGCCATAACTGGCCGTGCTGGTTTTGGTGCGGGCTGCGGCATTGATGACCACGGCATGATCCGGGCAGTTCTGCACAGTGTCCAGCAGCTCCGCCCAGCCGTCGGCATCGTCCAGGCTGTTCAGACGGCAGAGCAGCTTCGGCAGGGCAAGCTCCTTGTGCGCCTTGAATACGTCCGGGTTGTCGGTATCGGTATCCACAAGCAGGATGTTCGCGTCCCTGTTGAGCAGATAGTCCACAAGGGCGAAGGAAAAGAGACTCTTGCCGACGCCGCCCTTGCTGCCGCCAACATAGAACACGCTTGTTTGAATGTTCATGATCAAAGCTCCGTATCGGGTATGTCCGGCGTATAGTAGGCCGGGGTATTCTGCTCGGTTTTGTCCTCTTTGGGAGGAAGCACAGTTGTTTTTGTCTGTTCAGGCCGTGGCTTCGGCTCGTGTTTTCGCGGAGCCGCCTTCGCGGGAAGCACTTTTGCCCGGATGACGGGCGCGGGAATGATCACGTTGCCCTGGGCCATAATGTCTGCCAGTTCCTTCACCGTGTATCCCTTTTCAATCGCTTTCAGGATATGGGCGTTGAGCAGGTCTGCGGCTTCCTCCCGCGTCTTGCCGAGATTTTTGTCCGGCAGGTCGTCCAGGATTTTCCGCATGGCATTGATGTCTTTCACCGGAATACGTTTGAACTTTCCCATGCGTTTCCTCCTATCTCATCCGCCTGCGCGGTCGGCTCTGGCGTTCCCGCTCTATGCGCCGTTTTTCAAGGTCGCCAACAAGGTTTGCAAGCTGCTGTACACTTCGCTGACATCGGTGAACAATCTCTTCAACGTGCGAAGTTCCGTCTGAAGCAGCATCTGTTTGTCCTCCAGTACGTTCATCCTCGTGCTGAAAGCCGTCAGCCGGGCATTGCAGTTCTCCTCCATCCGTTTCAGGCTCTGTATCAGCATCCGTTCTGTTTCGGTCATGAATGGTATCCTCCTGAAGCTGGGGCAAAAGGAGGGCTTCCTCGCGGGGGAGCTGATTCCATTTTGCCGGATAGCGTTTGATGTTGCAGGCGGCGCGTTTTTCAATGGCGCGCTCAAAAGCCGGTTGCAGACGGGCAACCATGCGCCGCGCCGTTTCCTGCTTCTTTTCTTCGGATTTTTCCTTCGGGGCGGCTTTGGGCGTCCAGCCTCTGGCGTAAAAACCTCCCCTGAAGCGCATCTTCATGCCGCTGTCCGGGGCGATGACGCTGATGTGGTCCCTGCCTTCGCGGTTGATGCGCAGTCCCTGTTCCTTCAGAGCGTTCAGAACATCTTCCCGGTTCCGGACAAGTCCCCGCGTTACTTTCTCCTTGAGAAGGGCATGAATGACCTCTTTGGCCCTGTCGCGGTCGCTTTCCCGGATTTCCTTGCCCCATCGCGCCATTCGCGCCTTGAACAGGTCGGCCTTTTTCGGAAGCTCGTCCCGCGCCCGTGCCGGATCATCTGGCCGCGCCCAGCCTTCGCGCCAGTTGAACAGGTCGCGGAAGACAGCAAAGTCCTTTTGCCAGCCGGGAGGGCAGGCGTTGAAATCCTTGCCGCTGGAAAGCTCCAGTCGCGGAATCAGAAAATGCAGCTCATGATGCCCGGCATGGGTATGCCGTACCCAGAGGATATTGCGCTGATCCGCTTCCAGTCCGGCGAAGGCCACCTGCTCGAAAGCGTCCATGACTTCCTCTTCCTGTGTCTCGCTGATCTTCTCATCAGGGTGCCACGACAGAACGCCGGAGGTGAATTTCCATCGCCGCTCTATGCTGTCGATGAGCGCACGGGTCATGGCGGGATCGCCGCGCAGCACCTGAGGCGGGGCTGTGTCTCTCCCCGGATAGTCCGGGCGCACAAGATAGCGGCTGGGCTTGTCGCCTTCTCCGGTGCCGTGCGGAAAGACCTTCATCAGCATGGCCCGGCCTCCGGTTCATCTTCCGCTGAAGCGCATGATGCGAACTCGGCGATGCGCCGTTCGATGCCTGCCAGCGCCGTCAATACCTCCACGGCTTCCGTTGCCCGCTTGCAGGTGTTGGCCCATCTCGCGAGCTGATTGATGTTCGCGCCGATGCGGGCCAGTTCCCGCAACCGCCGTTTCTCTTCCGGCGTTTTCCGCAGGCGGATGCCAAGGCAGGTCTGGCGGATGTACTCCGACATGCTCATGCCATGCACTCCCGCGTTGAAGCGGAGGATGTCGCGCTCCTCCGGGAACACGCGCACGATGACAGCGGCGTTGCGCACGGGCTTGACGCGCCTCATTGCCTTTCCTGCCTTTTTGCCTTTTGGGGTTCGAAGGGGCTTTGCCCCTCGCCAGCCGTGAGGCTATACGCGCAGCGTATAGACGAAACGTAAGCTGGCCCTCGGAGACAATGACGGACAAATGAACAGGCATCCGCGCAAAAACAAAGACGCATGGTGCGGGCATCAGGAATGCGGCGAGTGCGTATCGGGCGTGAAGCGCAGTCGTATCCGGTGTGTCGCTGGCGGGTATAGCGACGGCTCCAGATAAACATCCGGCTCGTAAGAAGGCGGTATGCGGCGAAAGAGTGAACGCCATGCACAAGCCGCTCAATCAGTATCCGGCTCACAACATGGTCAGCATGATGCACATGACGGCGCGGGCATTTGAACGTCGGGCGGGAGGCAACGCCGTATGTATCGGGAAGATTCTGAGGAGAGTAAGCCGGGACGGGCTTGCAGGTATCGCGCCCGCCGCGTGCCGGTATGGGGGAGAGCCGTGGGAGGCGGGAAACGCTTTTTCGTGTCGTTGTCTTTATGCTTCTGGCTTGCGAGTTTCCTTTGACCGAGCCCCCGCCGGAGGCTTCCTCGTCCGTCGCCCGCAAGCATCCATAGCCGGAAAGCAAGGGCGTTTGGTCAAGGCCCGCGAAGCGGCCCGACCGGGCACGGCCTTGACCGGATGCACGCTTCCGGCACTCCTGCGGGAGTGACGGACGGAGAGCCGGGGGAAAAACGGGATTCATTTTTCCTCCGGATCGACAGTGAGCTTTTCCAGAAGCGCGGCAATATCCGCCGCTCTCCACGCCGTTGTGCGCGGACCGAGTTTGACGGGTTTCGGATACCGACCGCTCTTGCAGCCCGCCCACCATGCGCTACGGCTGACGGGGATGAGCGCAAGTACCTGCGGCAGACGAAGCAGAGCGTTACTGGGTATATTTTGCATGGACTTTCTCCTGTCTGGTTAGGTTCGGCACAGCATATCATAGGTTTTTCCGTCCCTTCTGATTTGAGGTTCCCGCATACAGCGGGATAAATCCAATATTGTCCTGTGAGATGCCGCTTGTGTTTAAAAAAATTCAAAATACCACTTGACATGTTTTTGTGTTTGAAGATGTGTTGATGTAACTTATTGAAATTATATAATTATAAACACGCATGGAGGTAATGTTTTCACTGGATTGTATTGGACATATTCGCCCCTTGTTGCTTGTAACAGACATTATGACACTTCATTGTCCTGCTGTGCCTCTTCGCGCAAGCCGTCCAAAAAGTCAGCCCATGCCTGCATCATGCGATGCCGCTGGGGAAGATATTGGGCATGGTTGTAGGCGATACGGGAGGTATCCTTTTCCTTGTGAGCCAGTTGCCGTTCTATCCAGTCCGGATCAAAGCCCTGTTCATTGAGCAGGGTCGAGGCCATAGACCGGAAGCCATGAATACACATTTCCTCCTTGCCGTATCCCAGGGCGCGCAATGCCTGTAACGGAGTGGAATAGTGAATAGGCTTCCTCACGCTGTTTCTTGAGGGGAAAAGATAGGTTCCGCCCCCGGTAACGGCGTGAAGCTCCTTGAGAATGGCAATCGCCTGTGATGACAACGGGACGATGTGCGGTTTTCGCATTTTCATACGCTCGCCAGGTATGTGCCATTCCCGTGCTTCAAAATTGAACTCGCGCCATTCGGCGCGGGCAAGTTCGACGGAACGGACAAAGAGCAGAGGGAAAAGACGCAACGCGCACTTAACCTGGAAATGGCCGGGATAGTTGTCCAACCTGTTCAGAAGCACGCCGATTTTTTCATTGGAAACGATGGTGGCCCTGTGCCTGCCCTGATGCGGACGTATGGCTCCGCGAAGGTCGACGGCAATGTTGCGCGTCACTCTGCCTGTGGCCACGGCGTAGCGGAAAACCATGCCGCAATACTGGATGATTCTGTGGGCGACAAGCTCCTGTCCCTGTTTTTCAAGGGGCTTGAGTATCAGCAGCAGGTCTTGCGCCGTGACCTCGGAAATGGGCTTCCGTTTCAACGCGGGGAAAAGATAGTGTCTGAATGTGTATAGTTTTCTTTCCCTGTCTTTTTCGGAATTGTGGACGGTCTGCGTTTCATGCCATTCAAGGACAACATGCTCGAAAGTATTGGCTTCCGCGAGAAGGGCGGCGTTCTTCATCTCTTTCTTGTGCCTGCCCGGATCAATACCGTCGGCAAGCAGCTTTTTGGCCTCATTCCGTTTTGTCCGGGCATCCTTCAAAGAGACAATCGGATATTCCCCGAAACTGAGCAGCTTTTCCTTGTCATTGAAGCGGTACGCCATGCGCCAGAGCTTTGAGCCGGTCCTGGCGACATAGAGGTACAGACCGCCGCCGTCCGCGTATTTTTTCGCTTTTTCAGCGGGCTTCAGATTCCTGATTTGCGTGTCGGTCAGCATGACGTACCTCCCTGACGGGATGTCTCCCGCAACGCCTTGTCTCGCAGGAGAAAAAGATACCCGGCCCATTCCCGCATCATGGTTTTTCTTTCCGGCAGATACTGCCACGGATCAAAACGTGTGCGGCCGGAGCGCGCCAACTGTATGTCGATGATGTTCTGTTCGTACCCAAGATCGGGCAACAGTTTGGCAACAAGAGAGCGGATTCCGTCAAAGGACAGCTTTATGCCGTCATATCCGCGTCTGCGCAGGGAAACGGTGATGGTAGATATGTCGATGGGACGTTCAGGTATGCGAACGCCGGGGAACAGCAAGGTTCCATGACCGGAGTATGCCTTCAATTCCCTGAGAATGTTGACTACCTGCGGCGCGAGAGGCACAACATGCTCATGTTTCGCCGCCATGCGTTGCGCGGGGATGATCCAGAGCCTGCGGGAGAAATCAAATTCGCTCCATGCCGCGCAGCGTAATTCGCCGGAACGGACAAACAGCAAGGGAACCAGCCGCAGAGCGCATTTGACGGGGAAATAGCCGTCATGCCGCTCAAGGTTGAGCATAATCTGGCCGAGTTTCCCGGCGTCGAGCGCGGCGGCTCTGTGTCCTGTTTGTCTGGAACGCAGCGACATGGGCAGTTCTTCCGTGGCGTCCCGCGCGGCCTTGCCTGTGGCGACGGCATAGCGGCATATCTGGCCGCAGACATCCGTCAGTCTGCGGCCTCCGCGCAATTTCCCGGATTGCCGCAACGGTTCAATGGCGCTCATAATGTCTTCGGCGGCAATGTCTGTCATGACCTTTCCGCCGAAGGCCGGAAAGAAATATTCCGTCATCCCCCGCATCATGAAGGCGCGATAGCGGCTTCTACAGTGAAGGGTTTCCCGCTCGTACCATTCCATAGCCACGCTTTGAAAGGTGGCTGTGTCGGTCGATGCCCGCGCGGCCTTCCTGTGTTCCGCCGGGTCAATGCCGTCCTTGAGCACCTCCTTGGCTTCATCCCGGCGTTGCCGTGCGGCGCGGAGCGACACCTGGGGATATTCACCGAAGGAAAGGAGCTTGGCCTTTCGGTCAAAACGGTACGCCAGTCGCCAGAGCTTTTTGCCGCTGGCCGGAATGAACAGGAACAGCCCGCCGCCGTCCGCGTACTTTTTCGGCTTGTCGGCGGCTTTCAACCCTTGAATAAAGCGATCATCCAGCATGGTTTTCTCCGTGTCAGGGATACCCGTAAGTCCCCATGAATCCTATGGTATCCGATACCCACAAATAAAAATATTTGTAGTATTCTCAATAAATTATATGAGAATATTTCAGAATACCGATTGGTATGGATACCCTGAATAATACCCGGAAAACAGCGGGATGCAAGGCGCTTTTCCTGGACTTCTCTGGATGAATGATTTTAGATAATATATTGAAATATAAGATATTATAAGTCTAAATAGATCTATTTGGACGTGAAATGAGAGTTTGTAATTGACCCCCGTAGCGTCCAACTCCCAACCATTGGTGACTTGCCCGAACGTGGATGCCCAGGCGTCAAAAAATTCAATATCCTTGTTTTTCAGCTCCTCATACTGCATATAGCGTTGCAGAGTATAGACTTCAGCAATGGTATTGCTGATAGGCGTTCCGGTCATGAAGTACACGCCACGTCCATCATTTTTGCGTTGCAGATAGCGGCACTTGATGAACAGGTCGAGCGCCTTGGCGGAACCTGTGACATTACCCAGGCCGGAGACGTTCATCGTGGTCTGAAAGGCCAGATTCTTGAACTCATGGCTTTCATCCACAAAGAGCGCATCCACGCCCAAATCCGAAAAGTCCACATTCTCATCTTTCTTGCCTGCCGAGGCAACCAGTTCCTGGTAGCGGGTTTCCATTTTCTCCCGCTGTTTTTCCAGTTGCTTGATGGTGGCCCGTCCGCCCGCCGCCTCTTTTGCGGCCGCAATGGCGTCTATAACCATGTTGATCTGTTCCTGAAGAATTTCCTCCTGCACATCACGCGGCATATCGATCTTGCGAAAGGATGAATGTGCCACAATGACGGCATCCCAATCACCTGTGGCGATTTTGGCAAAGAGCCGCTGCCTGTTCTGTTTGGTAAAATCCGTCTTGTCCGCAACGAGAATGTTGGCGTCAGGATACAATTTGTAAAATTCATCGCGCCACTGGTGCAGCAGGTGGTTGGGGACAACAATCATGGGCTTGGAAAGAAAGCCCATGCGTTTGGATTCCATGACCGTGGCCACACAGGCCAGCGTCTTTCCCGCGCCCACAACGTGGTCGAACAGGCAGGTGCCCTCCTGAATGGCCCGCCACACCGCATTTTTCTGGTGCGGACGCAGTTTGACCGCCTCGGAGGCGTTGACCAGTTCAAGATGCGATCCGTCATACTGCGGCGGCACGTTGGTATTGAAGCGTTCGTTGTAGAGTTTACTGAGCATGTCGCGCCGTTCATCGTCCGTCCATACCCAATCCAGAAACGCCTGCCTGATTTCATCGGCCTTTTGCATGGCGGCGGCGGTCAGTTCCTGATCAATGACCATAATGGGCTTTCCGTTTTCGTCATAACTGCCGCTTTCCTTCTCAACCTTGATGGGGCGATTGATGAGCAAGGATTCAAGAATCTTTTCCGCCGGATATTCGGGGATGCCCCACACATTGTCGTTTATGGCCATGTCCCAGATATCCACTTTCGCCAGCCAGCGTCCGAGCGTGGGCAGCCAGGTGATCTCCTGCATCCCCTTGCCGCCGTGCAGATGCTCCACAAAATCCGAGATGACCTGCGCCGGAACCCAGGCCGATCCGAATTTGATGCCGATGTCCACGGCCTCAATATCCGGCGGCATGACGGCAGCCAACGCTTCCACATTGGGAGCGAAGCGGGGATCGGATTCCGCCGCGGCCTGCGCCCGATGCAGCTTGGCGCGGACATTGCCGGTCAGGTATCTGTCGCGGATTTCCCACTCCTCAGTGGCGGGATTCAGGAAAATCTGCCCCTGGTCGCGCAATTCCGTCTGAATGTCCTCCGCCGGACGATGCAGAAGCTGCGCCATGCGGCTGAAATCCACCCTGCCGTTTTCCCGCAGGGCAATGAGCAGAGCGTCTCTGGCGTTTTCCGCTGTTTCCGCCACCTGCGCGGGCTTGAGCACCCGTTGCCGGAAAATGGCGGCCTTTTTGGCCGAGGCGGGACGGGCGGTTCCGCCATGCTTGCGGGCCGTTTCCGGCGACAGGCCCTTGTCGTAGTCGGCCTCAAGTGATTCCAGCAGGCTGTGTTCGGGGTCGTCCCGCATCAGGCCGCGATTGGTCTGGGAATTGAGGTGGCCGTACTTTTTGACGAAAGCGTCATACTGACTGTTGAGACGGCCACGCAGAACCGTCATTTTACTTTCGTCGCCGTCGCTCTTTTCCTCATTGAGCAATTCGCGCAACGTGTCCCGAATCTGAATCATGCCCGCCAGACGCAACCGGGCGGTTTCGTTTTTGACCGGCAGCAGATCGTAATCGTTTTCAGCAAAGGCGGAGGCGACTTTGAAGGCAATCTTCCGGCTTTGCGGCTCAACGCACAACGCGCCGGGCTTCAGCGCCTGGAAATACGGGCTGCGGATGAAGTCGGCGTTGCGTACCCGGACTTCCGTGTTTTGCGGGCTTTCCTCTCGCGGCACGAAGCAGTCCGCCGGAAGCGCGTCCAGACGTTTGGCGATTTCCGGGCCGAGTTCCAGTGGCGTGTCGGTAATACAGGACAGCGCGCCCTCGTACATGCCGCCGTCAAAGACCATTCTGCCGATCATCTGGCCGGGATTCTGGAGGAAATAGCTGTTGATCACGGCCTGGCGCGAACCACCGTTTTTGAGGTCGTCCACAACGCCCGAACCCGTCGTGATCCAATCCCTGCTTCGCTTGTTTTCGCCGTTGTGGCGCTGGAAAAACACGATGTCGGTCGTGACATCGGTGAGCGCGTTCTGGCGGAAGGCTGTTTCCGGCAGGCGGATAGCGCCGAGAAGATCGGCCTGGCCCGCGATATGCTCACGCGCCGAGGAATCGGCGGCGTCCAGAAAATAGCGGCTGACCACAAAGGCCGCGACGCCGCCTTCCCGCATCAGGCTGATGGACTTGGCCAGGAAATAGTTGTGGATGGAGAATTTCCGCAGTTCGGGGAAATCAGGATCGTACAGCGACTGCTTGCCGAAGGGAGGATTGCCGACCACGGCGTCTATGCCAGCGTGACGAAGCCGGCTGTTCTGGAAACCGGTGTTAAGATGTACTTCTTGGGGATAAAGGTATTGAGCGATGGCTGAAGTCGTGGGATCCTGCTCCACCGCTAAAAAGAGGGCACTGAAATGTTTGGGGCAGAGACCGATGAAGTGGCCGATGCCCGCTGAAGGCTCCAGGATGCGGAGAGATTCACCCATGCCGAGGCCAAGCCGGGAAAGCCCCTCATATATGCCCCGAATGACCGTTTCCGAAGTGTAGTGGGCATCCTGCGTGGAGCGGCGGGCGGCCGCATAGTCGTCCGGGGAAAGCAGACCCTGCAATTCCCGGTATTCAGCGGCCCATTGCTCATTTTTAGCGTCAAAGACCTGCGGCAGCCCGCCCCAGCCCACATAGCGGACAAGAATTTTCTGTTCTTCCGGCGTGGCCAGTTTCGCGCCATTGGCCTGAAGCTGTTTGAGCAGGCGTATGGCGGCGATATTATCCGCATATTTGGTTTTCGCACCGCCAACGCCCAGCCGGTCTTCAGGAGTTATTTGGTAATTTTCAGGCTCATGTCGATGCCCATGCTCTCCAATATCTCCCAATCGGACATCCCCCGCAGGCTCGCCTGCCGGGCCGTCTCGCTGCTCAACGCCTGTGCTTCCGTCTGTTGCTGACCGTACAGTTTCAGGTCGAAGGCCAGGCTCCCCTTCGCTTCCAGCATCCTCAGTTCGTCGGGGCTGTTCAGCGCCCAGCGATCCAAAATCGAGTAGCCCAGGGGCGTGTAGCCCCCGCTGCGCACGTCGTTGATTGTTTCGAGCTTGAGAACCTTTCTTGCGATTTCGAGGGGACAGGTTTGTCTGTCGAGCATGTTGCACCTCCCAGGGAAGGGTATGGGTGAAATGGTGGATTTCCTGTACGGTCAGATACTCGTCGGCTCCGGCCTCAAACAGCTTTTCGGGCGTCCGTTTGTCGCCGTCCATGATCTGCATGATTTCAGGATTGCGGCTGTACATGCGCGAGCCGTCGCGCATTTCATACACGGATTCGCCGTTGCCGTTGAGGCCGAGGAGCGTTCTTTCCGGCTTGTCGTTTGTCGGAAAGGAAAAGCCCTGATGCTGTTCCGGCTCCGGCACAACGGAAGCCGGTTGCGCCTGTTCAGCCTGTACGGGGGAAACGGCTTCCTCCCGCATGTCGTCCTGGATGTTTTCCGCCCGTATTTCCTCGATCTGCGTCGCCATTACATCGAAGAGCGACAACTGGCGAGGATCGTTTGCCTGCTTGCGCCGTCTGGCCATGTGTCTGTCCTTGTCTGGAGGACGGGCAGGCGGCGCATGGTCGGGCTACCCGTCATTGTGTTCCGTTTGGGCGAGTTTCAGCTTTTCAGCGTTTTCAATAAAAATCCGCCCGTTTTCCTCAAAGAAAACAACCTTGTCCCCTTCCTTGACGCCGAGCTTCTGCCGGACTTCGCGGGGAAGCGTGAGTTGGCAGCGCGAGGTGAGCTTGGCCAGTTCCATGCCTGTTCTCCTTGTTTCTTACTTCCAAGTATTGTCTTGGAAATAAGATAAAAGAGCTGTGGCAAAAGGTCAAGCGCCTGTCCCCTTCGGCTACAAAAGAGATTCGTTCAGCAGGCCGCGCGTGATGATTCCGATGACGCGCTCCTGAGCGTCCGAATCCCCGGCGCGAACCTGGCGGCTCAGTTCCAGGGCCGTGGGCAGTTCCGCCGCCGTGAAGTCGCAGGCCGGAAAGCGGATACCGTTGAGAATCCATGTGGGCGTGGACGTGATGCGCGATTGCGCGGCGACAATATCCGCGCTCACCAGAGAGGTGGCAGCTTGCAGGGCGTCCGCAAGGGCTTCCGGCGCAATGGCGGCTTCCTGAAGCGCGGACTGGAGGGCGGCTTCATAGGGAACCGGAATGCCGAGCGTAGTTTTTGGCAGAACGGCAGCCCAGAAGCGATGCGCCGCATTGAGGGAAAAGCCGCGCAACGCCTCATAGGCCAGAGCTTTTTTCAGCGATTCGCCGTATTCATCCGAGGGAATATGCCGCACGACGATGCACAGACCGGGGTTGTCCCGTTGCGCCTGAAGCGGCTCCTGAATGCCGCAATAGGGGCATTCGAGATTCGACCAGAGTTCCGCAATATCGCCCTGAAAACCGTCCACCAGTCTGCCGTCAAGGCAGGTTCTGCCGGAGAGCGCCTCCAAAGGCCGATAAGCTTGGGACAGGTCTTTGGCGATCTCGGTTTTCACGCCAGCTTCCACGGCTATCCTGTCAGATGCGGGCGTTCCTGCGTGGGCAAGATTGGTGCAGAACATATTGAAAAATAATGATAAAGCAATGAGCATGGTTTTCATGGCAGATCCTGTGGATGAAGATTAGGTATTGACAATGGCTGAAATAGCCGTATCTTATTTCCAATTACTGCCCATCGCTGATCCCCAGGTATAGCTGGAATCGGATTGGCGATAGATGAACACTTTTAAGGAGGAATTTATTCCTCCTTTTCTTTTGGAGTGCCTATGTCCGAGTCCACAGAGCTGCTGGAAGCTAAACCACGGGGCATGATCTTTGTGGACTTCTGGAATTACGAGTTGACCATGAAAGAACTTGAACCCGGTTTTCTGACAGACTGGTTCAAATTGCCTTCTATCGTTATCCAGGAAATTTCTCTTCTGCTTGGTGAAACCGTCCAATATGGACGGTGTTTTATTTTCGGTTCTTACGACCCTTCGTCGCCCGGCGATGCAAGGCTTCGTTCTTGGGCAACGACAGTCCTTTCCAAGGTTCCTGGTGTCGCGGTGAGCTTTGTGCCTCGACAGAAGCGCAGAAGAGGGCCTCACTGTACAGGTGCTGCACACCATGAAATAACAGAGTGCCCCTTTTGCCATGCTTCCATGCTCGGTACGCAGGAAAAGGGCGTTGATACACAGATTGCGACCGAAATGCTCGATATGGCGTATTCCAATTGTTGTGACGTTATTGCCCTTGTTTCGGCTGACAGGGATTTCATTCCGGCGGTGCAAAAACTCCTGGCGCGTAATATCAAAGTCATTCATGCGTTTTTCCCCAATCATGGACATGAGTTGGCCGCAACGAGTTGGGCCAGCTTTGATCTGTTCAAGGCGCGGGAGCAATTTCGCCGCTGAGTTTTGAATCAACACATTTGACACACTATGCGGCAAGATCATTGCTCTTGTTCTCCTGTGCCAGTTGGAGCAACTGCGGCACTCTCAGTTGCGCCTTTTTGAGTGAGGGATTGGCATAGAACATATCGCCCCGGACGATCTGGCCGGAAAAGACAAAATGGGCCTCGCCCTCTATCTGTTCCTGCAAGTCGCGCAGGACAACGCGGTCTTCCTGCTCCACTGTGGTGGAGTTGGCGTCGCGATAGTCGGAACTGATTTGTTCATTGACGTTGAAGCCTGTGGTGCGAAGGACAGTGCTTTGCCCTGCCTGCCCGCGCAATAATTCCCATGTCTTCTCAGCGTCCTGCATTTTCATGAGCATCAAGTTCAACATATTTTTATAAAAAAAAACAATAGAATAAATCAGAGTCACGATAAATTTACCCCTAAAATCAACCCCTATTTTTCCTGGATGGAAAAGGATTTGTCCGGCCCTTGCAGGACATTCCCCAGTCTTCCTTCCGGCCCATCAAGACGCGGCACGTTGCCGAAAGCGGCGGCACGGTCAAGGTCAAGCCCTTCGGGCGCTTCGCAACCTTGACCCTGCCGCCTTTCTTTCGGCTTTTCGTGTTTGTGGCTGATGAGCGGGAATGCCTTCGGCGGGGCTTCCGGGCAGGAATACATGGCGAAAGCAGAAAGGTGAAAAGACAATTCACTCCCTGCCGGAATACACCTCAAATATCCTGTCCCGAATTGCCGCTTGCTGGTCGGGGCCAAGAAGCAGCCTGGCATTCTGCCATGACGTTTTGCCCGTCCGTGTTTTTCGGGTTACGAGATAAAACAGACTGCCCTCAATGCCGGATTGACTGAAGTCAACTCCCTTGTCTTTGGGTGTGTAGCGACGGGAATGACAATCATCATGGGCGTACAGCACAAACTTTTTGCCCGTGGAGATGTCCCGGAAGTAGCACCCAAGGCAGGGAGTTTTTCCCCATATCTTGAAATCCAGAATGGCCTCCATGCACGAAGCCTCAATCACTGACTTGTATTCGTAAGGGCGCAAGCCGCTTTTGATTGCGCTTATGAAGCTCAAGCCCCGAATTTCCCTCTGGGGCATGGGGAAAAGCGTCAGTTGCGCAGGGACGGAATTTTTCATCACAACTTCTCCTCTTTCCGTACAAGTGACGTGCTCGCGACAGGCTGCGCGGGCTTTTCGTCAGGCAGGGGTGCAATCGCCCCGGACTTGCCGCCAGTAGCAGAAAGTTCCGCCTAGCTGTTTTCTTCCGGCGCGTTCAGTACCACCTTGAGACGGTCAAGCGAGATTGCAAGTCCGGCCTCAGTCAGCACCTCCCGAATTTGCCGTATGCTGTATCCCTTTTGAGCGGCCTTGCGGACATCGGCAGAGAGTATCCCGACAGTTTCCGCCCGCGTGTGTCCCTGATTTTGCGCCGCCAGACTGCGGAGTTTTTTGCGGGCCGTTTCTATTTGCGCGTCAGTGTAGCGTATTGGCTTTGCCATTGGCGTTTATCCTGTTTTGAATGTGAATTGACAAAATGGAGAATTGATTTTCAGTAGCACAATTTCATATTTTTATTCAACGCCATTTCGTGGATTGTATTGGATAACATAAAATTACAGTGTTGAAGATGGACGTATATGGACAATAAATAAATATTTATCATACAAAATAGAAATCAGAAAAGTTTGTTCAGGACAGTATAATACCGTCTATTTGCTTTTTTCACTGGATATAAAACTATTTCTGAGCGTATGCTGAAGCCAATCAACAAAGTGAAGGGAGCAAAGGCAATGGAAAAATCAATCAGCGGTATTTTGGCTCACGTTTGCAGTTTGTCTTTACAAGTTGGTAGCCGTCTGACGCCGACTACAAACTTGCCAAAGGCTTCGCCTCTGGACTCCGGCAAGTGTTCGGCGCTTCGCTTCTCACACTTTCAAAAGGCAGAAAGGCAATGAAGGCAAAAGGCAACAGGGAAATCCGGTATTCGCACCGGCATACTGTGCGTTTTTCGGAAGCGGAGGAAGCCAGCTTGCGGGAGCAGGCCGCCAGCGCGGGCCTGACCCTATCCGAGTATCTGCGGCGGAGGCTGTTTGGCGGGCGACCCATTGTGGCCAGAACCGACGACCAGACGACGAGGGAGTTGCGGCGGATTGGCGGTTTGCTCAAGCACAATTTCGAGACAGTGAGAACCACCGGACGGCGTGAAGACCTTGAAGAAATGAACCGTACCTTTAGGGCATTGCGGCAGGCAATAGAAGCCCTCATCCACCCGGCATGATTCTGAAAAAACTCAAGCGCACCAATTTTTGCAAGACCAAGGCCGCCATGATCGGCGGTCTTGTGGACTATATCCTTGCCAAACAGGACGAGGACGGCAATCAGAAATTCCTGTACGGTATGGGCTTCAATTTCCTGACAAGCGGCACGAAGAACTGGAAATGGGAGATGATTTCACTTGCCGAGGAATCCGTACAGAGCAAAATGCCTGTCGCCCATTGGGTCATGAGCTGGCCGGAAGATGAACTCCCAAGCCGGGAACAGGTCATTGAGGCAACACGGATCTTCCTTGAGCGCATGGGGCTTGCCGAACATCAGACCATCATTGCGGCGCACCAGAATACAGGCAATTTTCACGTCCATATCGTTGTCAACCGCACTCACCCCGCAACCCTGAAAGTCATCCAGCCCCACCGGGGATTTGACATCAATGCCGCCCACAGGATTGTCGCCGAGATTTCCGAAAAGCAGGGCTGGGCAACGAATCCTCATGCCCGCTACAAGGCCGATGAACAAGGCAAGGTTGTATCCGTCAAGCGCAATTACGAGCTTGTCCGGCCAACCCATGAAGCGGCTGAAATGGAATCCGCCACGGGCGAAAAATCCGCCCAGCGCATAGCGCAGGAAAAGGGGCATGATATTATCCGGAACGCCGTAACGTGGAAGGAACTGCACGAAAAACTTGCCGCCGTGGGCTTGCGCTTTGCCAGAAAAGGTTCGGGCGCTGTTATTTTTGTTGGGGAGACTGCGGTCAAGGCTTCCTCGGTTGACCGCAAATTCGGCTTGTCAAAGCTCTGCAAACGACTTGGCGAGTATGAGGAAGGGGAATACCCGGAAACCTGTCCCAAACTCGCGCCAGAGCCTTTAAGCCCCGTTTGCGGGGAGGAGTGGCGCGAGTATCAGGATCTCCGGCAGGAACATGCCGAAACCACACGCAAGGCCAGAGAACGGGAAACGGCGGAGCAGGAAGCCAGGGAACAGAAGCAGATGCAGGAGCGCAAGCGCGTATGTGCGTCTCTTGCCGGGCATGGTCTTTTCATGCTGAATATTGCCCGTCATTTGCTCAGGGAAAAGCAAAAACAAGACACGCCCCGCCGCCCTCGCGCATCGGGCAAGGCGCTTCCCCCATTCAGGACATGGCTGCGCGGGAAAAACAAAAGGCAGGCCGACATCTGGCGTTATCGCGGATACATGAGACGCCCCATGCGGGAAGTCAAAAGCCGTGTGTTTTCACGAACAGGCAGGATACCAAAGCCGCTGGAAGCATACAGGGCTTTTGTGGAGAAAACATTTTCCCCTGAACGCAGGGCGCAATCATGGAAAGACAGCCTGACAGCCCTTTACATGAGATATGCGGGATATACGGAAAAAGAGATAGCTGACTGCTTTATACGCCAAAATATCAGTGAAGACCCCTCAGACCAGAAGGATACTAAATTTTATGCAAGGATGATTGCTCAACAAGCCTTTGGAGCAAAGCGGGATATTATTATATCTGATATTGATGAGTCATGTATACTCAGAATAAATCAGCTTTCAGAGAAACTGTATTTGGAAAACAACAAATACAAATATATTGATTTTTCACAACAAAATAATGGAAACAGTGAATATTTCAAGCAAACAGAAAATTTTGACAAGCACAATAGTATCATCAATGCCGATAACTATATAGTTACATATACAAACACGACAAAAGAAGATTATAATTTTGTTCAGGTAATAGACAAACCAAACGGCAAGGGAAGCCTTGATGCTGAAGAAATTTCCAGATTTATGTCTCAAATCATGGATATGCAAAAACAGGGAGGAAAAATATCCTTTGTACCTGTATCAAATGATAAATATCATTTCATTATCAATAACATGACACGAGATCAGGTTACTCAAATCCAGAAAGACGGATTCAGGCCAGCTATCATATCATGGGCGGAAAGTGATGGATTTCAATGCATAATTGAATGCCCAAAACCGCATACAAAACATGATGCCGACATCGAAAGACAGATGATGAATTTTTTTACTGCGAAGTACGGCTCAAGTAAAAATTTATGCGCACAAGGCAAAGATTCAAATGACAGGGAAACTCTTGCCGGAAGTATTGATCTGAACGGGAATGTCATGTTTGCCAGACGTGGAGATTGCGCAAAATCTCTGGAGATGGTCAAAAATCTTGCGAAACAATATATCAAACAGGATGAACATGACGTGTGCGCCAGAATCGACGGCATGGAAGGAGCCTACAGAAAACATTTGCGGGATATTCAGGCCAATCACCGTTTCAATGGGGATTGTGCTCCCGAATATGAAATCGCCATCAGACTGATGTATAACGGATACACGCAAGAGGAGGTATGCCGGGCTGTTTACCAATGCGCGCCTTCCCACTGTAAATTGCCCCATTGGAAAAAGAGCTGGGGCGAATATGCTCAACATGTCGCCAACTACGCCTTTTCCGCAAGCGGCAAAGCGGCCATATCCCGCAACAGGGAAAATCTGCCCCACTGGCGGGAAGTGGAAGGCAGGGATCCGGACAACAAGTTACCGTACCCGGAGCAACCAGTCGAACAGAAGATGAATCAACGCGTTCGTCATTCTCAATGAATACTGGTGTATGTGCTTTCACATCACACATAATCGGGGAACGACATGGACAATCTTAAATTTTCCGAATAAACCGCGCGGGGTTTCCGGCCACTATGGTATCTGGCTCCACATCATGCGTGACAACACTCGCAGCGCCCACGACCGCATTTTCTCCGATGGTAACCCCTGCAAGAATTGTGGCACCCGCGCCAATCCATGCTCGTGCGCCAATATGGACGGGCTTGCATGTGATGACCTGTCGCTCCACCAAATCATGATTATTGCTTAAAAGCTGCACATTAGCTGCCAGCATTGCATTGTCACCAATGAAGATTCCACCTGCCGCCATCATCAGGCAGCCGTTCATGACAACGACATTTTTACCAATCTGCACCATGTGCGGCCTGATTGCCGTGAGGGGAGCAAATACCACACTCCCTTCTCCCATTGTCGGAAAAATCTCATGCATCAGGGCCGAGTATTCCGGCGTTTCCGGCATGGTATGATTGAACCGGAACACAAGCTGCGCGTGGCGCCTCGCAAGCTCAAGTTCCTCCTCTGTCTGGCGGGTCACATCAATACGGATTTCATCCATATCCTTATCCTCTGATTAGAGCATTTTGCTTTTGAAATTATTCAATTTCAAAAG
>NZ_JAAKEH010000016.1:0-57175 GCF_011039095.1 Desulfovibrio sp. ZJ200
TTTGACTTTTTATGAAAGTCAAAGGTGGCATTCAGGCGAAAAACGCGGTTTTCGCCTGAATGTACGCCGCGTTGCGGCGGCTGCCGCTTTCGCGTCAGCAGAGCATTTTCAAAGTGAAAATGCTCTAAGCCCCCATCTCCAGAAGACGGGCGCAAAAATCGCGGGTGCGGGTGGCAGAGCCCTCGGCCAGCAGAACTTCCGGCGCGCCCTGCTCAATGAGCCTGCCGTGCTCCATGAACAGAATCTCCGTGGCCAGGGCACGCGCAAAATCCATCTGGTGCGTGGCCATGAGCATGGTCATGCCGCCGCTCGCCAGATCGCGGATCACGGCAAGCACCTCGCCCACCAGTTCGGGGTCAAGAGCCGAGGTGGGCTCATCCAGCAAAATCACCTTGGGGTCCATAGCCAGGGCCCTGGCAATGGCCACGCGCTGTTTCTGCCCGCCCGAGAGCTGCGCCGGGTAGAGCGGGGCGCGCCGCGCCAGGCCCACGCGGCCCAGTTCCTCCAGGGCGCGGGTTTTGGCTTCCCTGCGGGACATGCCGCGCACCTTGCGCAAGGCAATGGCCACGTTCTCTTCGGCGGTCAGATGATCGAAGAGATTGAAATCCTGGAAGATCATGCCTACATGGGCGCGAAACTCGCAGAGTTTTCTCCTGTCGCCGCTCTCCAGGAGTTCGCCGTCCAGCCAGATTTGCCCGCTGTCCGGGGGGATCAGGCAGTCGATGCACTGCAAAAGCGTGCTCTTGCCCGCGCCTGAGGGGCCGATCAGCACCTTGAGCTCGCCGCGCCGCACGCTGAGCGAGCAATTATCCAGGATGGGCTTGCCGCCCAGGGTCTTGGAAATGCCTTGGACCTGCAATACCACTTTGTCTTCCGCTCTCATGGCTTATCCCGCGCCCATGCCTTCCATGCCCATTCCCGTGGAATAGCCCGGCACATGCAGCTTTTTTTCCAGACGGCGCAGCAAATGGAGCACCGCCAGGGTCAGCACGAAATAGATCAGGCCCGCCGCGGCAAAGAACGCCAGATGCTCGTGCGTGCGCGCGGCCGCAAAATTGGCGCGGGCCATGATGTCCTGGGTGCCCAGCACATAGCAGATGGCCGAGTCCTTGAGCAAAATGGAAAATTCGTTGGCCCAGCCCGGAATCGAAAGGCGCAGGGCCTGCGGCAGAATAATGCAGCGGATGGCCGTAACGTCCCGCATGCCCAGGGCGCGCGCCGCCTTAAGCTGGCCCTGGGGCAGACTTTCAATGGCCCCCCGGAAAATCTGGGACTGGTACGCCGTGCTGGTTGCGCCCAGCACAAGGCAGCAGATCGCAAAGGGGTTCACGCTCAGGCCCAGGCTGATGCACAGGCCGTAACAGAGAAAGAGCAGCACCAGGATGGGCACGCCGCGGAAAAACCAGACGTAGGTCGCGGCCAGCCGCCGCAGCCAGGGGCCGCCATAGACCTGGCCCACGGCCAGGGGCACGCCCAGAACAAGCCCCATAGCCAATGAGATGCCCACATTCCCGATGGTCACAAAGCTCCCGGCCAGGATGGAGGGCAGAGCAAGAAGAACATCGTTCAGTGCGTGCATAGGCAGATACTTTGCAAAGGCTTATGCCGCGCGACCGGAAAGCGGGGCAGCGCCCGCCGGGCGTGCGGCACAAGGGACGCGCGGCTGCTCCCACGCCAGGGCCTGGGCCGGCCGTGCCGCCGGGATGTGAAAAAGCGCATACGGCATTTGCCGCTCCCGATCACAAGCGGCCTGTCGCCAGGCCGGTGAACCCGGCCCGGGCCGCTGCGCGTCTGATGCCGTCAGCTTCCGGGGCCGGGTTCATCAACGCGGCGGAACAGACTTAGAGCAGATTACCTTTGACTTTTTATGAAAGTCAAAGGTGGCATTCAGGCGAAAAACGCGGTTTTCGCCTGAATGTACGCCGCGTTGCGGCGGCTGCCGCTTTCGCGTCAGCAGAGCATTTTCAAAGTGAAAATGCTCTATTTGCAAGCCGCTCTGAGCACTGCGGGCGCATGTACCGCCTGTATCTGCGTCGCGCTCAGGCTGCGGCGCGCAAGGCGACCGCCCGTCGGTCAGGCGCGAGCGCAATATGCTTGCGCCTTGCCGCCTGAAAAGGCGCGGGCGTACTTCCCGCTGCGCTCTCCTGCGGTGCGGGCCAGCTGCGCCTGCGACGCCGGGCTACTTGTGCAGATACTTCTTTTGCAGCTCCTGCCAGTACGGATCGGCCATGAGCTTGCGATAGCCTTCATCCAGAATGGCGCGCAATTCCTTGTCGCCCTTGCGGATGGCCACCCCGAACTGATCCGGCGCGCCGTGAACGCCGGCCTTTTTCACGGCCGCGCCCTTGGAAATGGCGTCGTCAGCGGGCAGCTCATCCATCAGCGCGGCCTGGATGCGGCCATTGAGCAGGTCTTCCACGGCCAGCGGAGCCGACTCGTAGAAACGCAGCTCGAATCCGTAGCCTTTCTTCGCCTGTTCCTGCTTGATGGCATTGGCCTCCGAGGTGCCGCGCTGCACGCCCAGTTTGATTTTCTGGCTCAGAATGTCCCTGGGCGTCAGTTTGGAGTCGACCGGCACCAGGAAAACGCGCGAAACAGTCCAGTAAGGATTGGAAAAATCCACCATTTTGGCGCGCTCCGGCGTGATGCTCATGCCCGAGCATACCATGTCGATCTGTTTGCCCATCAGGGCCGGGATGATGCCGTCCCAGGCCATGGGCTTGTGGCTGATCTGCACGTTCATGGTTTTGGCGATCCAGTTCAGGGCGTCCACATCGAAGCCTGCGGGCTGGCCGGTTTTTTCGTCAACATAGGCAAAGGGCGGATAGTTGGGATCAATGCCGTTGACATAGCTCTTTTGGGCAAAGGCGGGCACGGCGGCCAGCAAACTGACCAGCAGAGCGCAGACAAAGACTTTTTTCATGTGAATTTCTCCCTCAAAAAAAGACGGAACTGACAGAGCCGGATGCCGGGGCAGGGCGCGGCTCGGCTTACAGGCCGCCAAACACTGAACGGCTTTGGCCGGCTCGCCTGCGGGCCGCTATTCCCGGCAAAACAGAATTATGTCTACCAGAAGCGCCGCGGCGACGCAAGAGCGCGTTGCCCAGGGCATGGCCCTTGCGCTTGGCGGCGTGAAAGCGTATCGTATTTTGCATAGATCTGAGTGTATCGGAGGCCATCCCGCAGCAACAGCAGGCGCTGCATTTATGCGCGCAGGCAGAGCGCGATCGCGCTCTGGCGCATCTGTAAACCTGTTTACAGATGTATGCTGTCTGCTGTAAGGCAAAAATTTATAACATGTCGACGCCCTGCGCGTCCAGGTTCAGCATGTCTCAGATGCCCCTGCTCATCAGTCTGCTCCGCCGGGTCGGGCTTTCGCCGCAAAAGACATTGCTTTGCTTTTTTGATCTGGTGGCGCTCCTGGGAACCGCGCTGCTGGTTTTTTTGCTGCGCGCGGCGTACGGCGGCCTTGATCCCGCCCTGTATAAATGGGTGTTGCCCCTGCTCCTGCTGGGGCCGGTGCTGGGGAGCAGCTTCGGCATTTATCAAAGCATCAGCCTCCCGCCGCAAAGAGAGCTGAAAGCTCTGTTTCTGCTCACAAGTCTGACCTACAGTTTGATTCTGGTCGTGCTTTTTCTGGCCCAGGCCGGAGAGGCCTATTCCCGCCTGGTGATTGCGGGCAGTTGGGCCGCCACCGTTCTTACCCTGCCGATTATGCGCGGGCTTTGCCGCCGTCGTTTCGCCAAAAGCCGCTGGTGGGGCAGGCCGCTGATCATCCTGGATCGCAGCGATACCGGGCGCGAACTCTGGCGCTATCTCAAACGTCACCCGGAGCGCGGGCTCATGCCGGTGGATATTTTCGCTCTGCCCCAGGATCTGCCCGGTCTGCGCCGTCTGCTGGCCACTGCCGCCCAACGGCATCCCGGGGCCATGATCCTGATTCATCATCACATGGGGCTGGCGCAGCCTCTGGATTATATCACGGAAGCCAATGCGTACTTCAGCGACATTCTGGTTGTGCCTGCCTTTGACGACGACTTCAAGGTTCGTTGGCTGACGCCGCGCGATCTCGGCAATGTCGTGGGGCTGCTGGTGCGTCAGAACCTGCACGACAAGCGACGCCTGCGCTTGAAGCGCTGCATTGATCTTGCGCTCTGCGCTCTGGCCGCCACAATTCTGCTGCCCGTGGGGCTGGTTCTGGCGCTGTGCATCCGGCTGGACAGCCCGGGCCCCGTTTTTTACAGGCAAAAGCGTATCGGCCAGGGGGGCTCCCTCCTCAATATTTATAAATTCAGGACCATGGTGGCTGATGCCGACGCTGCCCTGCAGGCCTGCCTTGCGGCTGACCCGGCCCTGCGCGAGGAATGGGAGCGGGATCATAAACTGAGAAATGACCCGCGGATCACCCGGATGGGAGCCTTTTTGCGCAAGAGCAGCCTGGATGAGCTGCCGCAATTGCTCAATGTGCTTGCAGGCGACATGAGCCTGGTGGGGCCGCGGCCCATCGTGGCCGAGGAAGTGGCCAAGTACGGGCAGGTCTATGACGAATATTGCCGCGTCAAGCCCGGCATCACCGGCCTGTGGCAGATTTCGGGCCGCAACGACACGAGCTATGCCGAGCGGGTGGCCTATGACCATTATTACATCAATAACTGGTCGGTCTGGATGGATTTGTGGATTCTGGGCAAGACCGTGCCCGTGGTTATCAGCGGCTACGGCGCATATTGAAGGGGCGGCCGGCGTCCCCCCGGGATCGCGCACTGTTGGCGCGGGCGGGAATCGGCTCAGCTCTGCAACAACGCCGTTTTTGCCGCCTCCACTTCTGCCGCGAATTCCTGCATAAAGCGGGCTTCATTGAAAGCCTCGGCATGGCGGCGCATCTCTGCCGGATCAAAATCGGCTTCCCGGCGTTCAAACGCTAGGATAGCCTCTTCAAGAGCTTCCACGCTCTGCTCGGCAAAAAAGAGCCCGGTGCTGTTTTCGCGTACCGTTTCCGTGGCGCCGCCGCGGCCGTAGGCAAGCACCGGCACGCCCGAGGCCGCCGCTTCCAGCGGCACAATGCCGAAGTCTTCCTCGCCCGGGAAAAGCAGGACGCGGCTGCGGGCAAGCAAGGCCGCCACGGCGGCGTCGTCCTGCCGCCCCAGAAAGCGGACGCAGGGCCCGGCGCAGGCTTGCAGCGCTTTGCGCGCCTTGCCTTCGCCTGCCACCAGCAGCGGCCGGTTCAGGCGGGAACAGGCTTTCACCGCCAGGTCTACTCTTTTATAGTCTGCCAGACGTCCGAGGCAGAGGTAAAACTCGCCTTTGCCGGAAGTACGCATGGTAAAAGCGTCAATATTTACAGGCGGATAAACGACCTTGGCAGCCCGTCGCCAGTGCTTGCGGATGCGCCGGGCCACTGTGCGGGAATTGGCCACAAAGTGATCCACGCGGGAGGCGCTCAAGAGATCCCAGCGCCGCAAACCCGGAAGCAGAAAGCGCATACCCAGGCGGGTCAGTGGACCGGCCGAGTCCAGATACTCGGGCCAGTTGTCCCACAGGTAACGCATGGGCGTGTGGCAGTAGCAGACATGCAGGCTGTCCGCGCGGGTGATCACGCCCTTGGCCGGGCCGGACTCGCTGGAAATGATCAGATCATAACCCGTGAGGTCGAGCTGCTCCAGCGCCAGAGGCATGAGGGGCAGATAGCTCTGGTACAGCGCGCGGCTGCCGGGCAGGCGGTTGATGAAGGTTGTGCGGATGTTATGCCGCGCAATGACTGGCGTAAGGGCTTTGCGATCCAGCACATGGGTGAAAATGTCGGCTTGCGGATACATGCGGCAAAGCGTTTCCAGCACCCGCTCGCCGCCGCCCATATTCACAAGCCAGTAGTGGACCAGCGCCACCCGCATGCTCAGGCTCCGGGCCTGGGGGCGATGGCGGCTGTGATCTGCGCTTCCGCGGCCAATTTCCCGTCGACAAAAGCGCGCGCGTCCATTTTGCAGAGCCTGAGCTTCATGCGCGGATTGGAGCACTCCAGATCCAGGCGATCGCCGGGCACAACCTGGCGGCGGAACTTGACGCCGTCCAGGCCGGTGAACAGAAAGAGCTTGTCGTCAAGGCTGTCGAGGCTCGCAGAGGCCAGCAAGCCCCCGGTCTGAGCCAGGGCTTCCAGAATCAGCACGCCGGGCATGATCGGCACGCCGGGAAAATGCCCCTGAAAAAAGGGCTCGTTGACGCTCACATTCTTGTATGCCTTGATGTGTGAGCCCGGCACGCATTCCGTCACCCTGTCCACCAGCAGGAAGGGATAGCGGTGGGGGAGAATCTGTAAAATGCGCTGTATATCCATGCTCAGGCATTGTTCAACGGTCGCGTCCCGCATTGTGCTCCCTTCGTTGCCAGTGTTCCTGCTCATGAAATTCACGGGTAATGCGTTGCAGTCCGGGCCTCTCGCCCCGCAGGGGCGAGAGGCCTGGACTGCAACGCAGGCTGCGCCTACTTTTTTTCGGTTTTTTTGGCTTTATAGAGCTTGTTTACCTCAGCCAGGACGTCCTTGGTCAGATCCATGGACTGATCGGCATACAGCACGCCGCCGGCAGTAACGTCCACCACAAAGTTGAAGCCCTTGGCACGGGCCACTTCATAGGTGGCGCTGAAGACGAGGGTGACCATGTCCTGGCGCAGCTTCACTTCGTCCTGTTCCACCTTGCGCAGGAAATTGCGGGTCTTTTGATCCAGTTCCTGCTTGGCGCGGATGAATGCAAGCTTTTTTTCTTCGCTGGCCTTGGGATTTTTCAGGGCCTCAGCTTTTTTCTTCAGAGCTTCGCCCTGCTTTTCAAGATCCTGGCGTTCCTTGCCGTATTTGGATTCCATCTGTTTTTTGGCGGCCTGGGCAGGCTCGCTCTGGGTGGCCACGGTCTGCATGTCCACCACACCGATCCTGGCCGCAGGCACAGCATTGTCATCGGCGGCAAACGCCGCTCCTGCCAGCAGCAGGCACGCCGCAAGGGTCATCACCACTACAGTACGCATGAATAATCTCCTTCCCCGATTGCTGAAATTTATGTTTTTCTTGCGGAAGAAAGGCGACCCGCACGCCGTTACAACTCCATTGCGCACCTGCATTCAGGGGAGGGATCGCAAAACCGCGAACCGTTTGCCTGCAAAAGCCAGGCTTCCGGCCCGCTGGTCCGTTGCAACGCCGAAGCCGCCTGCCACAGCGTTTTCCGGCTGATCCTGTCACCGAACTGAAATACGGACTTCACATAGCATCAGGGCTTTCGGGCGTCAAGGAATTCTGCGCTGTGCGGCGTTTGAGAAGGCGATCTTTATACGCCAGGATACCCTCGGCAAGTCCTTCGGCCAGCGCGTGCCGGTATGTGGGGGCGGCCAGATTCCGGGCTTCTGCCGGATTGGTGCAATAGCCGAGTTCCACGAGCACCGCGGGCATGCCCGCGCCGATCAGCACATGAAAAGGCGCGGACTTGACGCCGTTATTCCTGACCGTGAAGTTGCGCCGCTTCAGGCGGAACATGGAGAGCCGCTGGATGTCCGCGGCCAGTCGGCGGGATTCCTCCACCCGGGCATTGAGCATCACCTCGGCCAGCACTTTCTGCATGCTCCCGAGCCGGCGATCGCTGCGCGCGTTTTCCAGGGCGGCCACGCGCGCGGCCTGCGGATCGCCGGCCAGATCCAGATAGTAGGCCTCAAAGCCGTGGACCGAGGCGTCCTTATTGGCGTTGACATGAACGGAAACAAAGAGATCCGCGCCCGCAGCGTTGGCCTTGCGCGTGCGCTCGCTCAAGGAAAGGCTTACGTCCCTGGTGCGGCTGTAGACCACTTCCAGGCCGTTGGCTTCCAGAAGGCGACCCAGCATCATGGCCACGTCCAGGGTGATGGCGCGTTCCAGCACATTGTGATGGCTGGTTCCGGGATCATGGCCGCCGTGCCCCGCGTCGATGAATACCGTGCGCACGGTGAGGCCGAGCTGGTCGGCCAGATTGCCGACCTGCCGCGTGCGGGAAGCGCGCGCTTTGGCTTTGGGGCTTGCGGGCCGCTCCTCGTCAAGCGCGAAGCCGGTTTTGGCTCCTGGTTTTGCGGGCAGGGGCGTTTTGCCCGCGGCCACGCTGAGCACGATGCGGCAGGGGTCGCTTTCCATGCGGGTGTCAAAGCGTCGGACATCGCGAAAGTCAAATTGCAGGCTGGCGCCGCCCTGCTTGCGATCCCGCACGCGCACCGCCTGCAGAAGGCTGCCGCGCACCGTGACGCCCTTGCGCACATCGCTGACCACGGCTGTATTTTCCAAATCCAGATAGAGCCGGGCCGGACTGCCTTTGCGCGCATTGACCAGACGGGTGGAGTAACGGGCGGGGCCGCTCAGCTCCAGCACGATTTCCACGCTGTTCTTGTTCGGGGAATCCCAGGAGAGTACCTGCAGCTCGGGCGACGCTTCGCGCGGCGCGGCCCTGGGGGGCGAATCCGCCCGGCGGGCGGTCGCGGCAGTCGGCTTCTTGCCCGCATCCGCCTTCCTGGCGCTCCATTGCGCCCGCAGCGCGCGGGCTTCGGCAGCCATGTCGCCGCGGGGATATTGGGCGCTGATTTCATCCAGCAAGGCCAGGCCCTGGCTTGTGCTGTCCAGTTTGGCGCTCTGAATCCGGGCCGCGCGCAGCAGCGCGTCATCGGCCAGCGCGCTTTGGGGAAATTCGCGGGGCAGCGTCAGGTAGAGGGCAACAGCCTGGCGGTAATCGCCAGCCAGATGGGAGCAGTCGGCCAGGGCCTCCTGACTTGCTGCCGCGCGAAACAGCGCGCCCGGAGCCACGGCCCAGTTCTTGCGGCTGGCATAAATGCGCAGAAATTCTGCCCGCAACTCCTCCCAGGGCTGCCGCCAGCAGGATTTGACCTTATCCGCCCTGAGCGCGTCCATGCGGTTTTTTGCCGCCCGGTACCGGGGCAGCAGGAGGGCTTCCGGCAGGAGCTCGGAAGACATGCCCGGCGCGGCGGGCGTCTTTGCGACGGTCGCGGGCTGATCCTCCACGGCATCCTTGCGGCGCGCCGCGGCCAACTGACGGGCTTCCGGCGCGGTGCGTCCCGCGGCGGACGCCTGGAGCGTCTTTTCCAGGGCCAGGGCCTGCGGCAGCATGTCGCCCCTGGGGTATTGGCTTTTGAGCCTTTTGAGCAGAGCCAGGGCGTTCTTCTCGTCTTTCAGCCAGGCGGCGCGCAGGGTTGCCGCGCGCAAAAGCGCGTCGTCGGCCAGGCGGCTGTCGGCATGGCGCAGCGCCAGGGACTCGTAGCAGGCAACGGCTTTGCGGGCATCGGCTTTGGCAAAGGAGCGCCGGGCCAGTTCTTCCAGGCTTTCAGCCGCGCGAAACAGCGCCGCCGGGCGATTGGGCCAGCCCGGGTCCGCGTCGTAAATGGCGCGGAACTCGGCGGCCAGCTTTTCCCAGGGTTCGCGCTGGCCTGCGCGCTTGTCGTCCAGGCGCAGGCTTTCAATGGCCGCCTTGGCCACGGAGTAGCGCTTCCCGGTGGGCGGCAGCGAGGTGTAGCCGGAATCATAAAAACAGACGACCAGCAGACAGAGCGCCAGCATGAACACCAGCGGAGGCATGAGACGCCTGGTTGTCGCCCTGTCGCGAGCCGTGGTGTTCCTGGTTTTTGCGGCCACTGTCCGTCCCCTTGCCGTCTGGAAGCGCATAGAATTGGAGACAGGCGTTGCCTGAATCCTGCACACTTTATCGGTTGCGCTGCGATCCGCTTAAGGGGCGTTCCCCGCGCCGCGTCATATTTCCGATGGCCGGGAGAAAGTATGCAGGTTTTGTGCCGCGTGCCGTAAAAAAGGCCACGGCGCTTTTGGCAGTCTTGGGCAGGACAGTCGATTTTTTTGGGGGCGCTGCGCTCCTTTGACGTTTTAGAGCGTTTAGCTAATGAAATTAGCTAAACGCTCTGGTTTCATGAGCAAAATGCTCTGCTGACGCGAAAGCGGCAGCCGCCGCAACGCGGCGTACATTCAGGCGAAAACCACGTTTTTCGCCTGAATGCCACCTTTGACTTTTATAAAAAGTCAAAGGTAATCTGCTCTAAAAGAACTGGCCCATGCTGAATTCCAGCCTGCCCGGCTCCATTTCCTTGTCGTAATCCTGCACCAGCGGCACGCCGTAGGCGATGCGCAGATCCCCCATGGGCGAGCGCCAGCGCAGTTCAAGACCCGCGGAATAGACGATGTAGTCAGAAAGATCCGCGCCCATGGTCTTTTGATCGATGTTGAAACCGGCATCAAAGAAGGGAACCAGGGCCAGGCCCATATCTTTCTGGAAGGTCCAGACATATTCCACGTTCAGCACGCCCATGCGGTCGCCGCCGACCTGTTCGCCGCCGTATTTGTAGTCGCGGGGCGAAATGTCGGAATAGGCGTAGCCGCGGATGGTGTCCATGCCGCCGAGCCAGAAGCGCTCGAAGACCGGCACCGGGTCGTCGGAATTCTGGAACACGCCGCCCACGCGCCCGCGCACATGGAAGGTATTTTCCGGATTGAACGACCAGAAGCCCTGCCAGTCGGCCACGGCCTTGACAAAATTGTCCGTGCCGCCCAGGCCGCCGCCGCCGTATTCGGCCCAGAGGCGGGTGATGGTGCCCTTGGTGGGCCGATCCCTGGCGTCGGTGGTGTCGCGCAGGATGCGCCCGGAAATGGCGCTGGTCCAGTTGATGCCCTTGTAATCGGTGATATAGGGCGAGGACCAGGGCTCCACGTCATAGAGCTCATAGCGTTCCAGGCGGTAGGCCGCGCCCACGGTAGTGTATTCCCCGATGGGATAGGAAGCGCGGATGGTGTCGCCGACGGTGTCCTTGGTAAAGTCGTCCCAGTAATCGTGCGTGTAATAGAGATCGTTGCCCAGGGAAAGATCCGTGTCGTAGACGCGCGGATTGGTAAAGGAGAGAATGCCCGAGGTCCGCCGCCAGGAGAAGAAGCCCTGCAACTGCAGCCAGTAGCCCCGGCCGAAGAGATTGCGCTCCATGATCGAGGCGGTGACGCCCACGTCGTAATAGGTGGAGTAGCCGATGCCGCCCATGAGCGCGCCGGTGTTGGTCTCTTTGACCTTGACCTTGAGATCCACTTCGTCGTCCTTGCCCGTGGGGATCAGTTCCGTATCCACGGCCGAGAAGTAGCGCAGGCGGTTCAGGCGTTCGGATGAGCGGCGCAGTTTGGCGCCTTCGTACATATCGCCGTCGCCCAGACGCATTTCGCGCAAAATCACGTTGTCGCGGGTTTTGGTGTTGCCCTCCACCGTGAGGCGGCGGATGAAGACCCTTTGTTTCTTATTGATCAGATAGCCTACGTCCACTTGCGGGCTGCCGTCGTCGGCCTTCATCAGCTTGGTGTCCACTTCCGCGAAAGCGTAGCCGTAATCGGAGTAAAAGTCGGTGAGGCGCTTGCTGTCTTCCTGCATGACGGTCAGGGAGAAGTATTTGTTGGACTTTTCCCAGTCGTCCATCTGCACCACATTGAGCATGTTCTCTTCGCTGTCGATCACGTCCCCGGCGAATTTCACGTTGCGCACGCTGTAGCGCGGGCCTTCGTGCACGGTAAAGGTGATGTAGATGCCGTCGGATTTGTACTCCACCTCGGGCGCGGAAACCTGCATGTCCACAAAGCCTTCGTTCAGGCCGAAGGCGGCAATGGCGTTGGTGTCGCGCTCCAGGTATTCGTCCTTGAGCACGCCGGTGCCCGTGAACCAGGAGAAAATATTGCGCGGCTTGAGCGCCATGTATTTTTCCATGTCGCCCTGGTCAAGCTCCTTGAGGCCCGCGACTTTCACCTCTTTGATGTAGAGCTTGTTGCCCTCGTTCACGGTAATGATCAGCACTGCGCCGCGGCCGCCCTGGCGGTCTTCCAGGCGGTAGTCGGCCTTTGCCAGATAATAGCCTTCCTTGCGGTAGAGCTCGGTGATTTTCTGCAAATCGTCGGAGAGCATCTGCTCGTTGAGCACATTGCCGGCTTTGGTGCCCATGGCGGCCAGCACGTCTTCCTGATCGATATCCCTGGAGCCTTCAACCTGAATGCTGTCGATGCGGGGTTTTTCCACCACCGTGAAGACCAGCACATTGCCTTCCAGAGAGGCCTGCACGTCGCTGAAATAGCCCATGTCCCAGATGCGCTTGACTTCTTCGTTGATGGCATTGGCGTCGGGCTTGTCGCCCTTGCGGATGGTCAGACGCATAAGCACGGTATCCGGGTCCATGACCTTCATGCCGCGCACCCGCACGTCGGCAATGCCGTCTCCGGCGGCGGCAGGGGCGTGCATGGGCACAAAGCCGGGCCCGCTGTCCGCCTGCTGCGGCGCGGCCTGGGCCACCGGGCCGATGATGCCCGCCGCGCGATTGGCAATGGCCGCAGCGCATTCGGTCAGGGCCAGCAAAGAACCGCGCTCAAAGCCCGCGGGCACGGCCTGGCCCTCGCCCACCGGCACCAGGCGGCTGTCCAGGGTGAAGCCGTCGCCCAACTGGTTGAAGCTGCCGTAAATGACCAGACTGGCCCCTGCCTGGCGGCCCAGACGGCGCGCCGCGGACAGATTAATGGTGTCGCTGCCCCTGAGCAGATCCCGGGCCCGGCTCATGGGCACGGCCTTGAGCCCGTTTTGTTCAAGCTGGCTGACGATAAGCTGCGGCACGTCCCGGGAGGCATCGGGCATTTCCGGCCCGGCGTTGACCTCAAAAGGCAAAACCAGCACCAGAGGCGGCTGCGACTCCCTGGCGGCCGCAACGGGCTGCGCCTGCGCGGCGCAGAGCAGGGCTGCGAGACAAAGAGCCTTGACCAGCACGCTACACAGATATTTTCTCATACCGAGTCCCCACTCCAGAGCATTTTTTGATTGAAAATATTCATTTTCAAACCGCTCTAACCGGCGTTTTGGGCCGCCGCGTGAGCCAGCAGCCGACCGGCCTTTAATTCCAATGTGCGATGCATCCGGGCGGCCAGTTCAGGATTGTGCGTCACAACCACCAGGGTCATGCCCAGTTCACGGTTGAGCTCCATCATGAGATCGCTCACCTGCCGGCCTGTGACTTCATCCAGGTTGCCGGTGGGCTCATCGGCCAGGAGGACGCGCGGCCGCAAGAGCACCGCGCGGGCAATGGCCACCCGTTGCCGTTCGCCGCCGGAAAGCGTGGCGATTTTGCTTGTGGCGCGCTGCGCAAGGCCCACCCGCTCCAGCATGGCGCGGGCCTCGGGCATAACCCGGGCGCGGCGCGCGCCGCTGATCAGCGCGGGCATGGCCACATTTTCCAGTGCGGAAAACTCCGGCAGCAGATGATGGAACTGAAAAACAAAGCCCAACGTCCGATTGCGGAAGGCAGCCTGCTGATCCGGGCGCATCAGCGCCATATCGCGGCCGTCAAAAGATACAGTGCCCGTGCTTGGAGTATCAAGAGCCCCCATAAGATGCAAGAGGGTGGACTTGCCGGAACCGGAAGCCCCTACAATGGCCAGGGACTCTCCCTCTTCCACAATCAGATTGATATGCTTGAAAATTTCAAGATTTTCTCCAGGGCCGGAAAATTTTTTGCCCACGTCGGAAAATTTATAGAGCTCGGGCATGGCTTACTCGTAGCGCAGGGCTTCGGCGGGTTTCAGACGGGCGGCCTGGCGTGCCGGGTAAAGAGTGGCCAGAAAGCAGAGCAGCATGGCGCTCGCGCCCACGATCAGCACGTCGGAAAGCGTGATGATGATCGGCAGATGATCCAGGGTGTAGACATGTTCGGGCAGCTTGATGAACTGATAGCGTTTGAGCAGCCAGCCCAGGGAAAGGCCGAAGCCATAGCCGAGCAAGGTGCCGATCACGCCGATGATGGTGCCCTGGAGCATGAAAATGCGCCGGATCATGCCGCGCGTGGCGCCCATGGACATCATGATCGCAATATCGCGGGTTTTTTCCATGACCAGCATGACCAGGGTGGTGACAATGGAGAAGGAGCCGATCAGCACCACCATGGCCAGCAGGATGAACATGCCCACCTTTTCCAGCTTGAGGGCCGCGAAAAGGTTGGCGTTCATTTCCATCCAGGTGCGCACATAAAAGGGCGAGCCGAGCTCCCGGGCCAGCCGCTCGGCAGTCTGATCAGCCTTGAACACGTCGGCCACCGTGATTTCCACGCCCGAGAGATAGCCGGGCGGCAGGCCCAGCACGTCCCGCGCCGCGGCCAGGCTCACAAAGGCCAGGGAGGAATCGTATTCAAACATGCCGGTCTTGAAGATGCCCGCCACCTCAAAGGGCCGGATGCGCGGGGAATAGCCGGAGGCGCTTTTCTGCCCGGAGGGCGAAAGCACATTGACCCTGCTGCCCGGCACAAGGCCCAGGCGGCGGGCCAGCTCGTCGCCGATGATGATGCCCGGCGTGCCGCTTTTTTGCAGATCCGCCGCCGAGCCGGAGCGCATTTGCCGCAGCAGGGAGAGCACCTGGGGCGCGGATTCGGGATCAATGCCCCGCAGCACCACGCCTTTGACGCCGTTGCCTGCGGAAAGCATGACTTCTGTATAGATGAAGGGCGTTGCGCCGGTGACGCCTTGCACGGAGCGGATGCGCTCGGGAAGATCGCTGTTCTGCTCAAAGGCCGAGGGCAGGTAGGACATGACGATGCCGTGCGCATTGGCCCCCAGAATTTTTTCGCGCATGTCCGTGGTCAGGCCGTTGTACACGCCGAGCACCACCACCAGCGCGCCCACGCCAATGGCCACCCCCAGAATGGACATCAGGGAGATGATATAGATAAAAGTCTGCTTGCGCCGCGAAAAGAGATAGCGCAAGGCCACAAAGAGTTCAAAGGACATTTGCGGCATTCTGGCCCAGCTTGGCCGGATATTCAAGACTTTTTTTAGAGGCCGGGCGCGGCGGGCTTTGCGGGCCGCGAACCGGCCCTGATCCGGCCCTGATCCGCGCCGGGGGCGGCCGATTGTTCAAGCTCCCGGCTTCCCTGGAGGGCAGGCGCATCTGAAAAAAACAGGGGTGTATAACTCCTGCATATGTTGCCTGAGTACTGCTTATCCTGTCCGCGCTAAACTTCCGGCCGCAGCAAGGGGAAGAGAATAACCTCGCGGATGGAGGCCGAATCCGTGAGCAGCATGACCAGCCGGTCAATGCCCACGCCCTGCCCGGCTGCCGGGGGCATGCCGTATTCCAGGGCGCGCAGGTAATCCTCGTCCATGCTGTGCGCCTCATCGTCGCCGGCTTCCTTTTCGCGCACCTGTTCCTCGAAGCGCAGGCGCTGATCAACCGGATCGTTGAGCTCTGAAAATGCGTTGGCCATTTCGCGGCCGGTCATGAACAGCTCAAAGCGATCCGTCAGTTCCGGATGCCGGTCGTTGCGGCGCGAGAGCGGCGAAATTTCCGTGGGGTAGTGGTAAATGAAGTGCGGCTGGACAAGCTTGGCTTCCACATCCAGGTCAAAGAGCTTGGCGTGGAGCTTTTGCAGGCTTTCGTTGTCAGCCGTTTTTTCGCCGCGTTCGCGGATATAGGCGCGCACTTTGTTGTAATCATTGTAAAACTCAGGCGAGTGACCGCCAATCCGGGTGAGCGCGTCATAAAAGCTGAGCCGCTTCCAGCTGCCGGGCGTGAGATCTATTTCCTGCCCCTGGTACGGCACCACGGTCGAGCCGCACACAGCGGCGGCCAGGTGCGCGAAAAGCTTTTCCGTGAAGTCCATGAGATCTTCAAACGTGGCGTAGGCCCAGTAAAACTCACACATGGTGAATTCCGGATTGTGGCGAGTGTCGATGCCCTCGTTGCGGAAGTTGCGGTTCAGCTCGAAAACCTTTTCAAAACCGCCCACCAGCAGGCGCTTGAGATAGAGCTCCGGCGCGATGCGCATATAGAGCTGGAGGTCCAAAGCGTTATGGTGGGTGGTGAACGGCCGGGCCGTGGCCCCGCCGGGCAGGGGCTGCATCATGGGGGTTTCCATTTCCATGAAGCCGTGATCTTCCATAAAGCGGCGGAACTCGCGCACAATCAGGCTGCGTTTGACGAAAATCTCCCGCGCGCGCGGCGTGACGATCAGATCCACATAGCGTTGGCGGTAACGGGTCTCCATGTCTTTGAGCCCGTGGTATTTTTCGGGCAGGGGGCGCATGGAGCGGGTGATCAGCTTGAGGCTGCGACAGGCAATGGTCAGCTCGCCGGTCCTGGTGCGGAAAAGATGCCCTGAGATGCCCACAATGTCGCCCACATCCAGCTTTTTGACCACCATGTAAGCGGCTTCGTCCAGATGTTCCCTGGAGGCATAGCACTGGATGCGGCCGCTCTGGTCCATAAGGTGAAAAAAGGCGACTTTGCCGAAGGAGCGCAGGGAAACAATGCGCCCGGCCACGGCAAAAACATCCCCCTGGCTGTCCAGGGCCGCGTCGTCCAGGCCGCCGAATGTTTCGAGCACCCAGGAAATGTCGTGTTTTTTCCTGAAATCGTTGGGGAAAAGCGGCACGCCCGCGTCCAGCAGGTCACAGGCTTTGCTGACCCGGTTTTTGATCACTTCGTTGAGGCCGTCGCGCGCGGCGAAGCTCTCGAGCATGGGCATGAAATACGCCGCATGCGGCGATTTTGTGCTCAGCTTGACACTGTTTTTTTTGCTTTTTTCCCGCTTTTCCACTGAATTCTCCTGCCGGACGAATAACAGGCCCCGTAAATCCGCACGCCGTGCCGCGGCCTGGGGCCGTTCGGCGTGCGGGTATGCGCAGCAAGGCTTTTCCGGCAGAGCCCCGCTGCCGGAAAGGTGGATCACGGTATGCCATTCGTATGGCTCCGTCAAGATTGGCTGTTTTGTTCGTCAGGGCTGACGCATCGTATGCGTCTGCCCTGGGGCCGGGCGTATCCGTGCTTGAACTGCATGGGCTTTTGCGTTTATGCTGCCTTTTTCCATCAGCCGCGCGATCCGGCGGGTCGCCGACGTTTTCCGCAAGGACTGCGCCATGCAAAAATACACTGCTTCCTTTCTGGGGCGCGACTGCCCCGGCGTTGTGGCCACTGTGAGCCGACTTCTGGGCGAAACCGGCTGCAATATCGTGGAGGTGACCCAGACCATCCTTTCGGGCGAGTTTGCGGCCATTTTCGTGGTGCAGACCCCGGAGGGCCGCACAGGCGACGCGCTGCGCGAGCAATTGATCGCCGGGCTGGCCGCCGCGGAAGTGGATCTGTCCGTGCTGGTGCGCCCGGCCATTGAGGGGCAGTGGGGCCAGGGCCTCAACTGCGATCCTTTTGTGATCACTGCGGACGGGCCGGACAAGCCGGGCCTGATCGCGGCCATGAGCCGGGTATTTGCCCGGCACGGGGTGAATATCGAAAGCCTCAAGGCCATATTGGGCGAGGGCGGCGAGGATCACGCTCTGTTCGTGTTTGAAGTCATGGTGCCGGAGAGCGTGGATCTCGGCCGCCTGCGCCGCGAGCTGGCCTGCGAGGGCCAGACGCGACATTTGCGCGTGAGCGTGCAGCACCGTGATATTTTTGAAGCCGTGCATCGGGTGAGTTCCTTTTAGAGCGTTTTGCTAAGTTCATTAGCAAAATGCTCTAACGATCCGCGCTTGCAGCGCCTTTTGTCCCCTGGGCTGATCCAAAAGCCGGGAACGGCCCAGGTCTGAACAGCACGATCCTTTTCTCCGGCCGGATACGGCTTTGGCCTGCCGGGAACAAAAGGCAGTGTTGCAGCGGCCGCCCGCCCCCGCGTGGGCCACGGCGGCCTGCGCAGGCCGCACAGGATACGCCATGCTTTCGGAACGCGAAGTCATCAGCACCCTGAACATGCTCCGCAACGAGCACCTGGACGTGCGCACCGTCACCCTGGGCGTGAGCCTTTTTGACTGCGTGAGCCACGATCTTGAGCTCTTCACCGCCAACGTGCAGGCCAAACTGCGCCGCTACGCCTCCCAGCTTGTGGCCGTCTGCGACGAGGTGGGCGACAAGTACGGCATCCCGGTGGTCAACAAACGCATCAGCGTCAGCCCCATTGCCGTGGTGGGCGCGCCCTTTGGTCCGGAAGGCATGGTGCGCGTCTGCCGGGCTCTTGACGAGGCGGCCAAAGATGCCAGGGTGGATTTTCTGGGCGGATTTTCGGCGCTGGTGGAAAAAGGCTTCGCCAAAGGCGACCGCGCGCTCATTGAAGCCCTGCCCGATGCCCTGGCCCAGACGGATCGGATCTGTTCCTCCATCAATGTGGCTTCCTCGCGCAGCGGCATCAATATGGACGCCGTGGCCCTGATGGGCGAGCAGGTTCTCAATGTGGCCCGGGCCACGGCCGAGCGCGGCGGCATCGGCTGCGCCAAGCTGGTGGTCTTTGCCAACATTCCGCAGGACGTGCCCTTCATGGCCGGGGCGTATTTGGGCGTGGGCGAGCCGGACGTGGTGATCAACGTGGGCGTTTCCGGCCCCGGCGTGGTCAAAAAAGCCATTGATCGCGCCCTGGCCGCGGGGCGCAACGAGCAGGGGGGCCGCCTGACCTTGCTGGACATGGCGGAAGTGATCAAGCGCACGGCCTATAAAGTGACCAGAGTGGGCGAGATGATCGGCACGGAAGTGGCCCGCCGCCTGGGCATTCCTTTCGGGGTGGCCGACCTTTCCCTGGCTCCCACTCCGGCCGTGGGCGACTCGGTGGGCGAGATTTTTCAGAGCCTGGGCCTTTCCAGCATCGGCGCGCCCGGCAGCACGGCCGTGCTGGCCATGCTCAACGATGCGGTCAAAAAAGGCGGGGCTTTTGCTTCCTCCTCGGTGGGCGGTCTGTCCGGGGCATTCATCCCGGTGTCCGAGGATTCCAGCATTGAAGCCGCGGCCATGTCCGGCCGTCTGAGCCTTGAAAAGCTGGAAGCCATGACCAGCGTCTGCTCCGTGGGCCTGGACATGATCGCCATCCCCGGCGATACGCCCGCGTCAACCATTTCGGGTCTCATGGCCGATGAAATGGCCATCGGGGTCATCAACCACAAGACAACCGCGGTGCGCGTGATCCCCGTGCCCGGCAAAGGCGTGGGCGACGAGGTTTCTTTCGGCGGGTTGCTGGGCAAGGCCGCGATCATTCCGGTGCCTCAGGGCGACGCTTCCGGCTTTATCGGCCTCGGCGGCCGGATACCCGCGCCTATCCACAGTTTGAAGAATTAGAGCATTTTCTTTTTGAAAATGCTCTGCTGACGCGTAAGCGGCAGCCGCCGCAACGCGGCGTGCATTCAGGCGAAAACCGCGTTTTTCGCCTGAATGCCACCTTTGACTTTCATAAAAAGTCAAAGGTAATCTGCTCTAAAGAACGGTCTTTTTCAGTGTGCGTCTGAGGCCTGGCTTCGGCGCGCGGGAGCAGATGCGCAATGGCCTGCTATTTTCAGTACGGCGAAAAAGAAATCGCCCATCTCACGGCGCGGGACAAACGTCTGGCAGCCGTCATCAAGGCTCTTGGCCCGGTGCGGCGCGAAGTGATGCCGGATCTTTTCGAAGCCCTGATCCACGCCATTGTGGGCCAGCAGATCGCCACCAGGGCCCAGCAGACCATCTGGGCGAGGATGCGCGCCGGGCTCGGCGCAATGACGCCGCAGGCGATCCATGCGGCGCGGGAGGCGGATTTGCGGGCTTTCGGCCTCTCCTCCCGCAAAGTGGCGTATATGAAGGCGGCGGCCGCCAGAGCGCTGAGCGGAGAGCTGGATATGGAAGCTCTGCGGGCCCTGCCCGACGACGCGCTTTGCGCTGAGCTCTCCCGGCTGCCCGGCGTGGGCGTCTGGACCGCGGAGATGCTGATGACCTTTTCCCTGCAACGGCCCAATGTCATAAGTTATGGGGATTTGGCCATCCGGCGCGGCCTGCGCATGCTCTACCGCCACCGCGTCATAGATCGCGCGCGCTTTGAGAAGTACCGGCGGCGCTATGCCCCCTATGCCACGGTGGCCAGCCTGTATCTCTGGGCCGTGGCCGGCGGGGCCGTGGCCGGGCTGAGCGATCCGGCGTCAGGCAAATAACCCCGGCCGCCGACGCAAAACGCGCTAACGGGCCGGGGCCAGAAAGTATTCCCAGAACAGGGTAAGCAGCAGAAGAGTCAGGGAGACGCTCAGGAAACGGCGCACGGCTTTGGCGCCTACCCGGATGGCCGTGCGGCTGCCGAGCCAGTTGCCGGTCACCGAGCCCACGCTCATGGCCAGGGCCAGAGGCCAGATCACCTTGCCGTGCCAGATGAAGGCCGCCGCCGCGCCGAGGTTGGAAGCCAGGTTCAGCACTTTGGCGGTGGCCGAGGCCTCAATCAGCCCCACGCGCAGAATCCAGTGAAAGGCCAGAATCAGAAAGCTGCCTGTGCCCGGCCCGAAAAAACCGTCATACGCGCCGATCAGCAGGCAGACCAGGGGCACAAGGCTCCAAAAGAGCGGCCCTTGCAGGGGGCGGGGCGACTGCTCGCGCTGTTTCTTGGGCAGCAGGGTGGCGCACATGCCCACGGGCAAGAGGCCCACCAGAATTTTGCCCAGAATTTCGCTGCTCACATAGAGCGTCAGGATTGAGCCCGCGTAGGCCCCCAGCAGGGCAAAGGGCAGACCGGCCAGAGCCGGCCGCCAGAGCACCAGATGGCTGCGGGCAAAGTTGCCCAGCGCCGCGCCGGTGCCCAGGCTGGAGCTGAGCTTATTGGTGCCCAGGGCCAGATGCGGCGGCACGCCTGCAAGCAGCAGGGCGGGCATGGTGATCAGCCCGCCGCCGCCGGCCACGGCGTCGATAAAGCCGCCCGTGAGGGCCGCTCCGGCACAGAGCAGCAGCGTGCTCAGACTGAGCTCAAAAAGCATGGCGCGCGCCTTACCACTCTTTGAAGATCACCCAGGCTGCCAGCACGATCAGCGCAAAGCCCAGGATATAATTCCAGCGTAGCGGCTCGTGCAGCCAGAGCACGGAAAACAGCATGAAAACGCTGAGGGAAATGACCTCCTGAATGGTTTTCAACTGCGCCACGGAAAAATAGCCGTAGCCCATGCGGTTGGCCGGCACCTGGAGCAGATACTCAAAAAAGGCGATGCCCCAGCTTGTGACGATGACCAGCGGCAGGGCCAGGCCCTTGTAACGCAGGTGTCCGTACCAGGCAAACGTCATGAAGATATTGGCCAGCGTGAGCATGCCCACGGCAAGCACGGGAACGGGGATATGCATCTTTTTCTCGCTTTGCCCGCGTGCGCGAAAAAAAACGCCTATGCGGGCATAGGCGTGGAATTTTTCTGGAGCCCTTGTCCGGGATTGAACCGGAGACCTCATCCTTACCAAGGATGCACTCTACCGACTGAGCTACAAGGGCGCGCAGGTAACGCAGACGGCTTTTATCCTATCGGCCCGTGGACGTCAAGCGGCCTTGCCGGATTTTTTTTCGAGCGGGACCGGAGCCGGAAAAAGACGCGGGGCAGAATCCGGGTTTTTGCCGGCGCGGTGAGCGCAAGCAGCCGCGAGGCTGTTGACCGGCCTGACCGGGCCGGGCATGCTGACGGTCGGTCCTAGAGCAGATTACCTTTGACTTTTTATGAAAGTCAAAGGTGGCATTCAGGCGAAAAACGCGGTTTTCGCCTGAATGTACGCCGCATTGCGGCGGCTGCCGCTTTCGCGTCAGCAGAGCATTTTCAAAGAGAAAATGCTCTAAACGAGGATCAACGCGCGGCACACAAACGGGACAAGGCCCGGAACAAAGCGCGGGAAGCGTGCGGGGCAAGGTGCCCGGCCTGCTCGCGGCGCGCTTCCAGCGCCAGGCGGCGCAGTTCTTCGGGCGTGGGGATTGTGTCCGCCTTGGCCGTTGCGCGCTCTCCTTCGCGCGCCTCTTCCTGCGCCTGCCCGCGCGTTTCAATGCGCGTCAGGGCTGCCAGCAACTGGTCCAGCTCCGTATCCGGGGCGGTCAGCAGCCGGTCGCGCCATTGCTCGATTTGGTGAAAGCGGGCCGTGGCGGCAGCCGGGATTTGCGCGCGGGCTGCCAGGGCGGCGCGCAGGGCTTCGGCGTCCGTCTCGCGCATCAGGCGGCCAATGTACTGCATCTGGCGGCGGCGTCCTTCGCGATCGCCAATATCCGCATAGAGCGCCAAAGCCTCGCTGAGCTCCGCCGGCAGCTCAAGTTGCCTGCGCGCGGCCGGGGAGAGGCGGGTCAGCTCTTCGCCCAGCTCCTGCAAGGCCAGGCTGCGGCGTTTGTTGGCCGAGCGGCTGGGGGGCCGGTTCTCCTGCCGCTCAGCGCCGGTTTCGTCCCCGGCGCGCCACTGATAGCTTTTTTTACGCGGCATCTCTGGTATCCGATTGCAAACAGTTCATGTCGTGCTCTTCTTGAAATTTTTGCAGGATCATTCGCGAAAGAACGTGGCCTTTCGCTCACGCGCGGCGGCTGCGCCGCCGCAAAACCCTGCGGGTTTTGTAGCGTCAGCTTTTGTAAGCCGCCGCTAACTCTTTGCTTACAGATAAATGCCCAGAAGCACGCCCACCAGCACTACCGGAGAGATGATCCCGTTGAGCGTGAAAAAGGCCGTGTTCACATAGCGCAGATCCTGCGGCCGCATCAGCCGGTGCTCCAGGAGCAGAAGCAGGGAAATGCCCAGCCACAGCGCGTACCACGGCCAGGAAAGCCCGGCCGCAAAGCCTGTGAGCAGAAGAAAGATGGAGGTCATCACATGTGAAAAGGCGGCCAGGGCCAGGGAGGTCTCCGGGCCGTACACCGAAGGCGCGGAATACAGGCCGAAGGCCAGGTCAAAGTCCAGATCCTGAAAGGCGTAGTAAATGTCGAAGGCCGCCACCCAGAAGGTTACGGCCAGGAACAGCAGAACGGGCGTCAGGGGCATGCTCGCCGGGTTCACGCTGATCCAGCCCGCCAGGGGCGCCAGACCCAGCGTGGCCCCGAGCCAGAAATGGCAGAGCGCCGTAAAGCGTTTGAGCAGGCTGTAGGCGGCCGCGAAGACCAGGGCCGGAATGGAAAGCCAGAGGCAAAGGCTGTTCAGACAGGCGCAGGCCGCAACGAAAATCAGGGCCATGAGCCCGCAGAAGGCCCAGGTCTGCCCCTTGCTGATGGCGCCGGTGACCAGAGGGCGGTTTTGCGTGCGTGGATTGTCGCGGTCAAAGGGCAGATCCGCCAGACGATTGAAGGCCATGGCAAAAGAGCGCGCCGCGATCATGCCGATGGTCAGAAAGATCAGGCTGCGCGCCGACGGCAGCCCGCCCGCGGCCAGAAAGGCCCCAGCCCAGGCATAGGGCAGGGCGAAAACGGAATGCTCGATCTTGATCATCCGGCAAATATCGGCAAATTGGCCCAAAGGCGTGCTGAACGACATAACCTTCTCCACAACGTAAAGGTTCAGGAGGAAAATCCCGGCGCCCGGGATCTTTTTCGCCTAGCCGCCGCAGTCCGCGGGATCATTGTGCAGCTTGTCCAGAGCGTGCGGCAGCGCGGGCAGCACGGCGGCCAGATTCTCCAGCACGGCCTTGCGGCTGCCCGGCAGATTGATCACCAGGCTTTGGCCGAGCACTCCGGCCACGGCGCGGGAGATGGCTGCCCGCGGCGTCCTGGCCAGGCTCGCGGCCAGCATGGCCTGGCTGAAGCCGGGAAGGGGCAGATCCAGCAGCGCGGCAGTGACTTGCGGCGCAATGTCGCGCGGGGAAAGGCCCGTGCCGCCGGTGGTGCAAATCAGATCGTATTCCTGACCCAGGGCCAGCTCCGTCAGCAGGGCGCGTAACGGACCGGGCTCGTCGGGCAGCAGAAAGCCCTGACTGTGGCAAAGCGGCAGGCTTGCGCCCACCAGTTCCGCAATGGCCGGACCGCTCAAATCCTCGCGCAACCCTTGCGAACCCTTGTCTGACAGGGTGATCCAGGCCAGACTGCGGCCCTGTTTGCGCACTTCCAGGCTGATCAGGCTGCCGGGCGTATCCGGCGTTGCGGCAGCACCCGGAAAATCCGCGAGATCCGTCAGGGCCGTGAGCAGGGCGCAGCACAGGGCGTGCGGATCGGCTTGTCCGGCCACGGCAGGCAGCCATACGCGGCCCGTGACCTTGAGCAGCGCGACGCCGTCCGCAGTGTGCAGGCTCGCGCCCACAGGCAGCGGGGGCAGGGCCGGCGACGGCCGGTCCATACTCCGATGGGCGGGCCAAAGCGGCGGATACGGCGCAGTGCCGGGGATCAGGGGCAGCAATTGCCCGGCGGCGCAGGCATGCAGGCGCAGGCTGAGACGCATGGTGAGCTCCGAAGAAGATCCATCGTCGGGCCAGAGCCTGACGCAACGGCGAAACTGCCGCAAAGAAACCGACGCGAGGGCTGCGCCCCATGCGCGTGAGGCGGCATGGAGGCACGGGCCAGGAGCCTAATGAGATATTGTAGCCGCAAGCGCAATGGGTTACAAGTCCGTAGCGCCTATGGCCCCAGGGCTGGCGCATCTAAATTGAGAGCGTTGAGCTGATGTCATGAGCAAAACGCTCTCAGGACAAGGAAAGCCGCGCAGTGGGCACTGGCAGCGTCGTTAGTGTCATGATTTGCCAACGCCGAAGCAAACCGGCCTTCCAGGGCTGAATGCGCTTGCGCGCCCTGCGACCGGTCCCCGAATATTTCAAGGAGTATGAGCATGCCCAGCCGCAGCCAGGATCAGACCCAAAACCTGCGCGTCCTTGGCACGGGCCGCATGGACGCCCCCAAAGACGGCCCCAGCGTGGCCCTGCTGGAAGCTTTTCCCAATTGCTACCCGCAGCGCCCTTATGTGATCAGCATAACCTTTCCCGAGTTCACTTCCCTTTGCCCTGTGACCGGCCAGCCGGACAGCGGGGTGATCAGCGTGGAATACATCCCGGACGAACTCTGCGTGGAATCCAAAAGCTTCAAGTTGTATATGTTTGCTTTTCGCAACCACCAATCTTTTATGGAAACCATTACCAATACAGTCCTGGAGGATTGCAACGCGCTGCTTGCGCCCTGCTGGTGCCGGGTCAAGGGGCTGTTCGCGCCGCGCGGCGGCACGCGCATCCATGTTTTTGCCGAAACGTTCAAGGAGTTGCCCGCGGAACGGAGCGCGCGCGTGCAAGAGGCCGTGCGGGCCTGGAAGGCGGAATGTGATCCGCACCGGCCTTAGGTATTTTGCTAATGAAATGAGCTAAACGCTCTGACATGCCGCCCGCGGCCCTTGTTTGGAAAGACGCATGGCTCTATCCTGTAAACTGCCTCTGAGCTTCGGCTGACCTGACAGGGCCTGCCGGGCGCGGGAAAATCGGCAACAAGGACGTGACGCACGGACATGCCGGACCATGAGGACAAGCACGGCGCGCTCTCTCCCGGCCGGGAGCGGGTGCTGCGCGCAGCCGCGTTGATCGGGGGCTTTACTCTCTTGTCGCGCCTGCTGGGCCTGGCCCGGGACATGAGCATGGCCTGGCTTCTGGGCGGCGGCGCGGCGGCGGACGCCCTGGTGGCGGCCATGCGCCTGCCGCATGTGCTGCGTCGTCTTTTGGGCGAGGGTTCTTTGTCCATGACCCTCACCGCCGGGCTGGTGCGGCACTCCCGGCACAAGAACTGCTCCGCGGGACGGGATCGCGAGGCCAGCCCCGTGGCCGCCGGGGAGCAGGAGCGGCGGCAACGCCAGATTCTGGCCGGACTGGCCGCGGCCCTGGCCCCGCGCCTGGCGTGCGCGCTGACGCTGCTGACCGTGCTCGGGCTTGTGGCCGCGCCCTGGCTGATCGCCGTTCTGGCCCCGGGCTTTTCCGTGCCGGAAGCGGCGCGAGCGGTGGACTTGCTGCGTATCTGCCTGCCGTATCTGCTGGCCGCGGGCATGGCCGCTCTGGGCATGGCTCTGCTGCACAGCATGGAGGTTTTCTGGCTGCCCGCGCTTTCACCGGCGCTCTTCAACCTGACCATGCTGCTTTTCGCCGCAGCGGCCGCCCTGGGGATCGGGCCGCCCGCAACGGCCCTGGCCCTGGGCATGCTTTGCGGCGGCATGACGCAATGGCTGGCGCAATGGCTGGCCTTGCAGCGCCTCTTGCCCGGGTCCGCGGGTCCAGGCCCGGATGATCGCGCAGGCGCGCCCGACGCGGAGCCGCAATCTTTGCCCGCCGCCCCGCATCCGGCTACAAAAGCTGCCGCGCAGGATTGCGGGCGCATGGCCTGGCGCTGTCTGGCGCGCCTGCCCGCGGGCCTGCTGGGGGCCGCCGCGCCCCAACTGGCCATGCTGGCGGCCATGAGCCTGGCCTCGGGCCTTGGGCGGGGGCAGGTGGCGGCCCTGTATTACGCCGAGCGTCTGCTGGAACTGCCGCTCGGGCTGGTGGGCGTCTGTCTCGGCATGGCCAGCCTGCCTGCCCTGAGCCGCTCTGCGGAGGAAAAAAATTTCGCGGACTTTGCCGGGCATCTCGGTCTGGCCCTGCGCTATACGTTGCTCTTCAGCCTGCCCGCAGCCGCGGGGCTCTGGGCCGTGGGCCCGGCGCTGGTGGACGCCCTTTTGCGGCACGGGGCTTTTAACGCCCAGGCCGCGCGCGAGACCGGCCTGGCTCTCTGGGCCTATTTGCCGGGCCTGCCCGCCTTCGCGCTCAACCGGAGTTTGCTGTCGGCCTGCAATGCTCTGGGCAGGACGCATCGCACGGCCGCCAGCGCGGCCTGGGCCGTGGCGGCCACACTTGCGGCCGGAGCCGCGCTGATCCATAGTCTCCCTGCGGCATGGCTCACGCTTGCTCCTGCCCTGGCAGTGAGCCTCGGGCTCTGGCTGCAAAGCGGCCTGCTGTGGCGGGATGTGCGGCAAAGCCTGAGGCGGTCGGGCCAAAATTCGCCGCTTTTGCCCGCGCGCATAGTGACGCAGCAGGCGGCGGCAGCCGCAGCGGCCGGTCTGGCGGCCTGGGCGGTTTTACAGGCAATGGAGGGTCTGGGCGTCTGGCCGGGGCTGGCAACGGCCATTGCGACCGGTCTGGCGGCCTGGGCGTCTTGCCTTGCCCTGCTGGGCAATGCGGATCTGGCGATTCTGGCAGGCCGCCTGCGCGCCGCCCGCTTCGCCGGAAGATCCGATAGAATCGCCGCTGCCGCGTCGTTTTGCGGGCGTCGGCGGCAGAGGTCCCACAGGCCGTCCGTTTGCGGGAAGGGAGAGCATTCCCATGACTGAGAAGTGCTGCAAGGTTTTTGCGCGCAAGCAGGATATGCCCTGTATCGCGCATTGTACACGCCGTTGGCTGGCGCTGGCCGTATGGGCCGGCGGCATGCTGCTTTTTCTGCTCCTCGGTCTCTGGAGTCTGCACAGCAGCCGCCAGGATGTTGAAAACCGGCTGAGCAGCGAAGCGGGGCGCATGGCCGCGCAACTGGCCGCTCTCCTTTCGCTGCCCGCCTGGGAGCTGGACGAGCTCACGGCCCGGACCATTGTCATGGCCGCCCTGGAAGACGACAGCATCTACGCGGTCAAGGTGCAGACCCAACAGGGCATGCTGGAAGGCCAGCGCCGCAATTACCAGTGGGAACCCGTGCCCTGGGACGACGAGATCCCGGAAAACACAGTGCAGGGCATGAATCCGCTCAAAATGGAGGGCAGGAGTGTCGGCTCGGTGGAAGTCTATCTTTCGCCCCGTTTGAGCGAGGAGGAGCTGGCGCTCGCCGCGCGCCGGGAAGTCTGGCGTTTCGGTCTGGCAGCTCTTTTCCTCACCGGGATCTTGTGGCTGCTGCTCTGGCAGTGGGGCGATCTGGCGCGCGCGCGGCGACTGCTCGCCCGCCGTCTTGAGGGCCGGGATACGGACCCCGCGCGCGGCAGCGGCGAGAAGCTGACGCTCGGGCTGGGTACCCCGACGGGAGACGGTCCCCCGGCAGCGGGGTCTGCCGAGGCTGCGATCCGCGCTCCCGTGGCGGTCAACCCTTCCCTGGGCAGGAACTTTCAATGCAAACATCGCGAAGCCTGGCAGGTGACCGCGGGTTTGTTTCGCCAGACCTTCGCGTCCGCGCCGGCAGTGCTCAGCCGCCTGTACGACGAGGGCGAGACGGCGGCCCTGTGCCGTCTGGGGCAGATGCTGGAAAAGGCCGCGCCTTGTCTGGGCGCGGTGCGGCTGACCGGGGCTGCCCGCCACATGCAGGCGGCGCTCAATGATCCGCAGTGCGAAACCACGGCTCTGGCTGTGGAGGAATGCCTGACCGCCCTGGAAGAGGTGCTGGCCGCCCTGGGCTGAGCCGCGGCCTGCGGCCACAAGAACAAGGAGCAGCTATGGGATTTTTTTCAGCCGTTAAAAGGATATTCGGGGGCACGCATTCGGCAGGCGCGAAATCTGAAAAAGCGCCGCGAGCCGAAGACGCGCGGCAGACGCCTGCCGCGGCCGCGCCTGACAGGGCTGTAGCCGCTGCTTCCCCTGCGGTCGCCAACGACGAAGCGTTGACGCTACGCCTGCGCGAGGCCGAGCCCCGGCTTTCGGTCTGGCTCGGGATCATTCTCGAGGGCGTGGATCAGGCCGGAGATCTGCTCTGGCAGCGGCTGGAGTTTTTGCTGCGCGCTCTGGACGCGCCCGAGGGCGAGGCAGCCGCCTTTGTGGCTGATTTTCAGGGCTGGCTCGCGCGCATGGAATACAGGCAGGTGGAGGAGTTCCGCTCGGAATTGCAGTACCGTCTGGCTTTGGCCCTGGATCTGGAAGACGAGGAGGATGAGCGCAACCGTTTGTTCCTGAAGATCAGCGAAGGGCTTTCACGCACGCGAGAGCAGTTTGCGCGCGGTCTGGACAAATTGTTTGCCGGTCACGGCGAGCTGGACGAGGCCTTTTGGGAGGAGCTTGAAGAACTCTTCATCATGGCCGACCTGGGCTACGAGGCCTCTCTGGAACTGGTACAGCGCCTCAGGGAGCGGGCCCGCAGGGAAAAAGTCAGCCAGGCCGCGCAGGCGCGCGAGCTGCTCATGGCCGAGCTGGAAGAGATTTTCCGCGCGCCGCGCCGCATCATGGCCGTAAACCCGCCGGAAGTGGTGCTGCTGATCGGGGTCAACGGCGTGGGCAAGACCACAACCATCGCCAAGTTGGCCCATCGGGCCAGGATGCAGGGCAAAACGGTGATGATTGCCGCTGCGGACACGTTTCGGGCCGCGGCCATTGAGCAGCTTCAGGTCTGGGCGGAACGGGTGGGCGCGCTTTTTCATGCCCGTCCCGCGGGCTCGGACCCGGCCGCCGTGGCCTATGAGGCCGTGGATCGCGCGGTGAAAGAAGGCGTGGACGTGCTCTTTGTGGATACAGCCGGTCGTTTGCAGACCAAGGTCAACCTCATGGAGGAACTGACCAAGATCCGCCAGGTGCTTGGAAAGAAGCATCCCGGCGCGCCGCACCGCAGCATTTTGGTCATTGACGCCACCACGGGGCAAAATGCCCTTTCACAGACCAAACTCTTCAAGGAAGCCGCGGGCGTGGACGAGCTGATCCTGACCAAGCTGGACGGCACGGCCAAGGGCGGGGTGGCCATTGCCGTGGCCATGCAGCATCATCTGCCGATCACCTTCGTGGGCCTGGGCGAAAAGCTGGAGGATCTGCGCCCCTTCAACGGCGCGGATTACGCCCGCGCCTTGCTGGGGCAGCCGGGCGGCGGGGGGCGCGCCTGACGCGCCTGCGCGCCCTGAAACAGCCTCGCGGTGGACCTCCCGCGACAATGCGTTCAGCCCGGCAGGCGTGACGGGGGCGGCAGACAGGGCGCGACTCCGCTCAGCCCCTGGCTCGCTTGAGCCCGTCCCGGGCGGCCTGGAAATCGGGGCGCAACTCCAGAGCCAGCTGAAAATACTGCGCCGCCCGCGCGCGCTCCTTGGATTGCAGGAAGACCGCGCCGAAATTATAGGCAATGGTCGGGCTTGCGCGCGGCACATCCGGGTTGAGCTCAAGGGCCTTGAGCAGATTGGCTTTGGCCTGCAAAAAGTCCGCGCCCTCGGCAAAGGCCATGCCCACATTGTAATACAGATTCTCGTCCTCGGGCGCAATTTTGATGGCCCGCTTGTATTCGATGATCGCGTCTTTCCAGCGGCCCTGCTTGCGCAGGCTGATGCCCAACTGGTTGAAAAGCGCGATGTCGCTTTTGGAAAGAAACTTGCCCTTGACCTGCAGGCTGTTGCGCAGAAATTTTTCGGCCTTGGCCGGATCGTGATCCGCATAGATGGCGGCAATGCGTCCGGACAGCGAGCTGATGCCGGCCATGGCGTCCTTGGTCACCTGGGCCACGGCTTTGTCAAACAGCTCTTCGGCTTTTTCCGGCTCGCCCATGGACAGATGGATTTCACCGAGACTCACTTTGCGGTTGACGTTAAGCGGCGAGATGCTGTCCAGTTTTTGCAGGTAGCGCAACTGCATGGCTTTGTCGCCCAGCTCGCCGTACATCTCCGCCAGGCGTTGCAAAGGTGCAAGGTAGAGCTCCGCGGAACTGGCGGCCGTTTCATAGGCGACGCGCGCTTTGTCATACTCCCGCAAAGCGCGCTGCGTGTCGCCGATGACCAGGTAGGCCGCCGAGCTGTCGGGCTTGAACTCAAGGATTTTCTGGCAGGCGGCCAGGGCTTCGGGATAGTGCTTTTGCGCCAGCAGCTCCTTGGCCTTGTCAATGGCCTGGCCAAGCTTGCTTTGGGGCTTGAGCGTAAAAGCCATTTTTTCGATCAGCGTATTGGCTGAAACGGGCTTGGCAATAAAGTTGTCCGCGCCCACCTCGTGCAGGAGCATGAGCCTGTCCCGCTGCACGTCTGTGGTCAGAACAATGATCCGCAGCTTGGTGTAGGCCTGCTTGATCTGATTGACCAGAAAACTGAGATCCTGGCCGCCCATTTTTCGTTCCAGAAAAAGGATCGGGGTCGGATGCCTGGGCGTCACCTCCCTGAGAACGCGCAGCAATTGGTGAGGGTCCAAAAGAGCGGTGAGCATGTTCGGGGAGGAGAGGCCCAGTTCCTTGGCCAGAGTCAGGCGCAACTGGGTGGAAAAAGCCTGATCGTCGCTCAGAACAATGACATGCCCGTTTTCTTTGGACATATAGTTGATGACCGTATCCTCATACGAATTCTGCTTTGCCTTTTGGGCGTGATCGAGAGGCATGACGACTCCTGCTGTCGCGGACAGAACAATCGCCGGCTGATAGACGTTACGAAAATTTCGGCGGGCAGGCCTGCGGCCGCCAGGGACGCTGCGCCTGCCTCCAGAACGACGGAAACGCGGCGCTGCGGTCAGCACGCGTCACGATGCCCGGCGGCAGGCTGCGCGGATTACCGGCCTGCCTGGCAAAATGCGCGTTGAAAGCGTCCGGAGCCTGTTTACGACAACTGCTGCGCCAAGGAGAAAAAGTGCGGACAATTTGGCCAAAATAATTAAATTTTTATAGGCCCGGGTGTTGAGCATGTCAAGAAATCCCGCGTCTGCCCTGCGCCTTTTTCAGGCGCGTCGTCATGTGCCGGGCGGACACGGCAGGGCAGAACAAGACTGTCTGCAAGTCTTGTCCGGCAAGCTGGTGATGGAAAGCAAATTTTTTTGGCAAAAGCTTGACGGTCGCGCTGCTTTTGGCTACAAAAACCCTCGCCCCAATGTATTTCTCTTTAAAAAGGGCATTCCCTGGACGGCAGGGAAGGACAGGTCGAGCCTGTCCTGCTGCGCCCCGAAGCGGTTTGGATGCCTCTGGCTCCATACGCCGCTCACGGGTTTTGACATTCGCAGGCGTTGCCAAATGCCGGAAAATGTCGAGCCGTTCCAGCCCGAAGACGGACCCCACCGCGCGACCGCAAGGCCGGCGAGTGACCCGGGGCTGTAAGGTAGGGGGGTAAACCCCATTTGGTGACCCTGCGGGACCGCCTCGCCGCCGTATTCTTGCGGCGGCATGGCCTGGGCTGCGCCGGGGAGCGTCACACGGATGATGCGGGAGCGCTCGGGCCTCCACTATCTTCCGAATTTCCCGCCAGCCGGGTGTGATGCGCGCGTTTTCGCGCAGCCCCTTATGCAGTCCTTGCTGCGTCTTTCCGTCAGGGTGAGGTCGGCCTTCGGGGCATGTCTTATGGCCCGCGTATGCTGTGAAGGAACCCGCGCCAATCCGGCCATGTGGCCCCGCGGGATGTTTTTGCAAACGGAGTAGGCACAATGACGACAGTTAGCAGCGATCGCATTCGGATCAAGCTCAAAGCCTACGATTACCGCATCCTGGACAAAGCCGTTGCGGAAATCGTGGATACGGCGCGCAATACCGGCGCCGGCGTGGCGGGGCCCATTCCCCTGCCCACCAACATTCACAAGTACACCGTGCAGCGTTCCGTGCATGTGGACAAAAAGTCTCGTGAGCAGTTTGAAATGCGCATCCACAAGCGGCTCATGGATATCCTGGAACCCACGCAGCAGACCGTCGACGCGCTGGGCAAGCTCTCCTTGCCCGCCGGTGTGGACGTGGAAATCAAGCTCTAGCGAGAGGCAGTCATGGCTGAGAAAATGGGAATTTTGGGTCGCAAGCTTGGTATGACCCGCGTCTTTGCCGGCGACGGCGCCGCAGTGGCCGTCACGGTGATTGAGGCCGGGCCCTGCCCCGTCACCCAGGTGAAAACCGTGCAAACGGACGGCTACAACGCTTTGCAGATCGCGCTGACCGCGGCCAGGGAAAAGCATGTCACCAAGCCTCTGCAGGGGCATTTTGCCAAGGCCGGCAAAGGGCTTTTTCGTCATCTGCATGAAATCCGCCTCAACGGCGAGCCCGAGCAGCAGCTTGGCCAGGAGCTCACGGTGGACATGTTTGCCGCGGGCGAAGTGGTCAAGGTGACCGGCAAAAGCGTGGGCAAAGGCTACCAGGGGCGCATGCGCCGCTGGAATTTTGCCGGCTCCAAGGATACGCACGGCTGCGAAAAGGTGCACCGCAACAATGGCTCGGTGGGCAACAACACCTTCCCCGGCCACGTCTTCAAGGGACGCAAGATGGCGGGCCATTGGGGCAATGAAACCGTGACGGAAACGGGCCTTCTGATTGTCGACGTGCGTCCCGAGGACAACGTCATTCTGGTCAAAGGTTCCGTGCCCGGCCCCAAGAACGGGCTGGTGCTGATCCGCAAGCAGTAGGGGAAGCGACATGGCTACCGTGAAAGTATATGACCAGAACAAACAGGAAAGCGGCGAGTTGACGCTGGCTCCCGACGTGTTCGAGATCGAGGTGAGGCCGGAAATCCTCAACCTCGTGGTGCGGGCTCAGATGGCGGCCAGGCGCGCCGGCACGCACAACGCCAAAACCCGGGCCTTTGTCTCCGGCGGCGGCGTGAAGCCCTGGAAGCAGAAGGGCACCGGCCGCGCGCGCTCGGGCTCCAACCGCTCGCCCGTCTGGCGCGGCGGCGCGATCATCTTTGGACCCAGCCCCCGTGACTACGCCTTCAAGGTGAACAGCAAAGTGCGTTCCCTGGCCCTTAAGATGGCTCTCTCAAGCCGCCTGGCCGGCGATAGCCTGCTGGTGGTCAAGGCCATTGAGCTGCCTGAAGCCAAGACCAGGCACTTTGCCAGGGTGGCCGGCGCTCTGGGGCTGGACAAGGCGCTGATCGTGGCGCCCGAGGAAAACAGTGCGCTGATCCGTTCGGCCCGCAATATTCCGGGGCTGACGCTGACCACGCCCGAGCGCCTGAGTGTGCTGGAAATCCTCAAGCACAAGCAGCTTGTGCTTCTGGAAGAGGCTGTGGCGCCGGTGCAGGCGCGTTTCGCCAAAAAGGGGGCTTAAGATGGAAATCACCTCTGTTTTGCTCAAGCCTCTGCTGACGGAAAAAACGACCCTGCTCAAGGACACGGTGCAGCAGGTGGCTTTTTATGTCCACCCCGGGGCCAACAAGCTTGAGATCAAGCAAGCCGTGGAACAGGCTTTTGACGTGAAAGTGGAAGCGGTCAACGTAGTGCGCCGGGCGCCCTCGGATCGGGAGCGCCAGGGCCGCGTCGTCGGTCGCAAGCCCGGCTGGAAAAAAGCGTATGTGACGCTGCGCCAGGGCGATAAAATCGAGTTCTTCGAGGGAGTGTAATCATGGCTGTCCGCAAGCTGAAACCGACCTCCGCCGGGCGTCGCTTCCAGACGGTTTCCGACTTTGAGGAAATCACCCGGACGCGCCCTGAGAAGTCGCTCACCGAAGGCCTGTCCAAAAAGGCCGGGCGCAACAATCTGGGCCGCGTCACCAGCCGCCGTCGCGGCGGCGGCGTGAAGCGTCTGTACCGCATCATTGATTTCAAGCGTGACAAGACCGGCGTCGAAGCCAGGGTGGCGGAAATCGAGTATGATCCCAACCGCACGGCCCGTATCGCGCTTCTGCACTATGCCGACGGCGAAAAACGCTATATCCTCGCGCCTGTGGGCCTGAAACAGGGCGATGTGGTGATGAGCGGCGTCAACGCGCGCAACGGCGCCACGGCCGACATCAAACCCGGCAATGCCCTGGAAATGTCGCGTATTCCCGTAGGCACTGTGATTCACAACGTGGAGCTCTATCCCGGCAAGGGCGGGCAACTCTGCCGCGCCGCCGGAGCCTACGCGCAACTGGTGGCCAAAGAGGGCAAATACGCTCTCTTGCGCCTGCCCTCGGGCGAAGTGCGCAAGGTGCTGGCCGCCTGCACGGCCACCGTGGGCCAGGTGGGCAATATCCACCACGAAAACATCTCGCTGGGCAAGGCCGGGCGCAACCGCTGGCTGGGCCGTCGGCCCCAGGTGCGCGGCGTGGCCATGAACCCCATCGATCACCCCCTGGGCGGCGGCGAGGGCAGAAGTTCCGGCGGCCGTCATCCTGTGTCGCCGTGGGGCATGCCCGCCAAGGGGTACAAGACCCGCGACAGGAAGAAGGCCTCTTCCCGGCTGATTATCAAACGCCGCGGCCAGAAGTAGGAGTAGCTCATGCCGAGATCATTGAAAAAAGGGCCGTTCGTGGACGGCCATTTGATGAAAAAGGTCGATAACGCGGTGGCCAACAACGATCGCCGCGTGCTCAAGACCTGGTCGCGCCGCTCGACCATCCTGCCGGAAATGGTGGGGCTGACCTTTGCGGTGCACAATGGCAAAAAGTTCGTGCCGGTGTTCGTCACCGAAAACATGGTTGGCCACAAGATGGGCGAATTTTCGCCCACCCGGACCTTCCACGGGCATGCCGCCGACAAAAAGGCCAAGGCCGGCAAGAAGTAGGGTAACACTATGGAATCGAAAGCTATTGCGAAGTTCCAGCGCGTCTCGCCGCGCAAGACCCGGCTTGTGGCCAGGAACGTGCAGGGCCTTGGGGTGGAGGATGCCATGAACATCCTGCGCTTCACCCCCAACAAGTCCGCGGGCGTGATTTACGGCGTGCTCAAGAGCGCTCTGGCCAACGCCTCGCAACTGGGCGGCGTGGATGTGGACGCCATGGTGGTGAAGGAAGTTGTGGTCAACGAAGGCCCTTCCTGGAAGCGCTTCATGCCCCGCGCACAGGGGCGGGCCAGCAAGATTCACAAGCGCACCAGCCACGTCACCGTCATACTCGCAGAAGGGCAGGAATAGGCTATGGGTCAGAAAGTACATCCGTTCGGCTTCCGGCTTGGGTACAACAAGAACTGGCAGTCCCGCTGGTTCAGCAAGAAGGACTACCCTGCCTTTGTCTACGAAGACAGCAAAATCCGCGCGTTCGTCAAAAAGCTCCTCTATCATGCGGGGCTGGCCAAAATCGAGATCGAGCGCGCAGGCGGCAAGGTGCGCCTGATCCTTTCCACGGCCCGTCCCGGCATCGTGATCGGGCGCAAGGGCGCGGAAATCGAAAAATTGCGCGGGGATCTGCGCCAGAAGTTCGGGCGCGAGTTCTCCCTGGAAGTGAATGAAATCCGCCGTCCCGAAGTGGACGCCCAGCTCGTGGCCGAGAATATCGCCCAGCAGCTGGAGCGCCGCGTGGCCTTCCGGCGCGCCATGAAGCGCACCGTGTCCATGGCCCGCAAGTTCGGCGGCGAAGGCATCAAGGTGACCTGCGCCGGCCGCCTGGCCGGGGCCGAAATTGCCCGCACTGAATGGTACCGCGACGGCCGCGTGCCCTTGCAGACCCTGCGCGCCGACATTGACTTCGGTTTTGCCGAAGCGCGCACCACCTATGGCATTATCGGCGTCAAGGTGTGGATCTACAAGGGTGAAATCCTTGACAAAGAGGTTGAACAATAATGCTTGCGCCCAAAAAAGTTAAATTCCGCAAGTGGCAGAAAGGCCGCTTGCGCGGGCTGGCTTCGCGCGGGTCCACCATCGCCTTCGGCGATATCGGTCTGAAGGCTGTGCAGCATGGGCATTTGTCCAGCCAGCAGATTGAGGCTGCGCGTATCGCCATGATGCGCCACATCAAGCGCGGCGGCAAAGTCTGGATACGCGTCTTTCCGGATCGCCCGGTCACGGCCAAGCCTTTGGAAACCCGGCAGGGTTCGGGCAAGGGCGCGCCCGTGGGCTGGTGCGCCCCGGTCAAGCCCGGTCGCGTGCTCTATGAAATCAAGGGCGTCAGCCTGGATCTGGCCCGCGAGGCGCTGACCCGCGCTGCGCACAAGCTGCCCGTGAAGACCATTATTGTGGTGAGGGAGGGCCTCTGAGATGGCTGCCAAGAAAAAGAATGAAAAGGCCACCCGGGCCACGATTGCGGAGCTGCGTTCCTTGAGCGTGGATGATTTGCGCGGCAAGCTCGCCGAGCAGCGCCGGGATCTGATGAACGCCCGCTTCAAGCATGCCGCGGCGCAGCTTGAAAAGACTTCCGAGCTCAAAGCCATGCGGAAGCAGGTGGCGCGCATTGAGACCGTATTGAACGAAAAGGAACAGAGGGCCTGAAGATGCAAGCTCTGGAAGATCGCAAGGGCAGAATGTTGACCGGCGTTGTCGTGAGCGACAAGAACGACAAAACCATTGTCGTGCGCGTTGAGACCCTGGTCAAGCACCCTCTGCTGAAAAAGTATGTGAGGCGCCGCAAGAAGTTCACGGCACATGATCCCATGAACGAATGCGGTATGGGCGACAAGGTCAAAATTGTGGAGTTCCGCCCCATGTCGCGCAACAAGCGCTGGCATCTGGTCTCCATCATTGAAAAAGCCGTGTAGGGTAGTGCCATGATCCAGGTAGAATCAACGCTTCAGGTGGCCGATAATTCCGGCGCCAAAAAGGTGGCCTGCATCAAGGTGCTGGGCGGTTCGCACCGTCGTTACGCCTCGGTAGGCGACATCATTGTGGTTTCCGTCAAGGAGGCCATGCCCCACAGCAAGGTGAAGAAGGGCGACGTGATGAAGGCCGTGATCGTGCGCACCGCCAAGGAAGTGCGGCGCATGGACGGCAGTTACATCAAGTTTGACGGCAATGCCGCCGTGCTGCTCTCCAACCAGGGCGAGCCCGTGGGCACGCGCATCTTCGGCCCTGTGGCCCGTGAGCTGCGCGCTCAGAACTTCATGAAGATCATTTCCCTTGCCCCGGAAGTGCTGTAGGAGACCGTCATGAAAATGTATCGCATCCGCAAGGACGACAAGGTGATGGTGATCACCGGCAAGGACGCGGGCAAAATCGGCAAGGTGCTCAAGATCCTGCGCAAAAAGGATCGCGTGCTGGTGGAAAAGACCAACATGGCCAAGCGTCACATGCGGCCCAACCCCTATGCCCAGCAACCCGGCGGCATCGTGGAGAAGGAAATGCCCCTCCACATTTCCAATGTCATGGTGGTTTGCTCTGCCTGCGGCAAGGCTACGCGCGTCGGCTACAAGACCATCGAGTCCGAGGGCAAGCAAAAGAAAGTGCGCTTCTGTAAAAAGTGCAACGAAGTCATGGAATAAGGTGATACGATGACACGCCTTGAAAAGATATATAGGGAGAAAGTGGTTCCGGTACTGCAGAAGGAGTTCAGCTATACCTCTCCCATGCAATTGCCCGGAATTGAAAAAATCTCTCTGAACATCGGCCTTGGCGCCGCCAGCCAGAACAACAAGCTGATGGAAGAAGCCGTGGCGGAATTGACTGCCATTGCCGGCCAGAAGGCTGTCGTGACTCGCGCCAAAAAGTCCATTGCGGCCTTTAAGCTGCGTGAGGGCATGCCCATCGGCGCCCGCGTCACGCTGCGCAAGGATCGGATGTGGGATTTCCTGGATAAGCTCGTGAATTTTGCCTTGCCCCGGGTGCGCGACTTTCGCGGCATCCCGGATCGCGGCTTTGACGGGCGCGGCAACTTCACTCTGGGCATCAAGGAGCATACGATCTTTCCCGAGTTGGAAATTGATCGTGTGGAAAATCCCAAGGGCATGAACATCACTATCGTCACCTCGGCGGCCACGGACAAAGAAGGCAAGTTCCTTCTGGATCAGTTGGGTATGCCGTTTCGCAAATAGGGCGTTTTTCATTGCCCGGCGGTCGTTTTCGCGGCCGGCAGACGGCCCGCAGGCGCGGGCATCGACAGCAGAGAGTGAACGCCCACCCGTCAACGGCAGCAGAATCCGTGCGGCTGAGTGAAGCGTTTTAAACTTAGTCAGGAGTAATCGTATGTCGCGTACTTCGCTGGAAGTGAAGGCCAAACGCAAGCCCAAATTCAGTTCGCGCGCCTATAACCGCTGCCCGGTGTGCGGGCGGTCCAGGGCATATCTTCGCCATTTCGGCCTCTGCCGTATTTGCTTCCGCAATATGGCCCTGCGCGGCGAATTGCCCGGCGTTCGCAAGTCGAGCTGGTAATTTTTCGGGCGCACGCGCGTCCGATGCGGCGCGGGCCACCGCGCCTGCGGGAAGTGGCGGCATGGGGCCGTCAACCCCGCTCCCCAAACGTTCAGGAGCTTTCGATGTTGACAGATCCTATTGCGGATATGTTGACCCGTATCCGCAACGCACATTTGGCCCTGCACAAGGAAGTGAATGTGCCGCGCTCGAAGATGAAGGAAGCGTTAGCCGCCATCCTCAAGCAGGAAGGTTACGTCGAAGACGTGGCCGTGGCCGACAAAGACATTACCATCACCCTCAAATACCAGAAGGGCAAGCCCGTCATTTCGGGCCTGAAGCGCATCAGTACGCCCGGTCGCCGGGTCTATGTGAATTCGCGCCAGATCCCCAAGGTGCAGAACGGCCTCGGCATTTGCATTCTGTCCACGTCCAGCGGCGTGCTGGACGGCATGTCCGCCCATGAGAAGAAGGTGGGCGGCGAACTTCTGTGTGAAATCTGGTAGGCGGTGCGTTATGTCTCGCATAGGTAAACTGCCCATTCCCGTTCCCAATGGCGTTGAAGTCAGGATCGGAACGGACGTTGTGGAAGTGAAAGGCCCCAAGGGTTCGTTGAGCACGCCTGTCTGCTCCCTGCTCAAATATGAACTGGCCGACGGCCATGTGACTGTGAGCCGTTTGGAAGAAAGCCGCGAGAGCCGTTCGCAGCACGGGCTGCGCCGCACATTGCTGGCCAATTGCATAGAAGGCGTGACCAAGGGCTTTTCCAAGGCCCTGGAAGTCATCGGCGTGGGCTACCGCGTCGCCGTCAAGGGCAATATCATTGAGCTGGCCGTTGGCTATTCCCACCCCGTGCTGGTGGAGTTGCCCGACGGGATCAAGGCCGGCGTTGAAGGCCAGGTGCTGACCATCAGCGGCACGGACAAGGAACTGGTCGGCGAACTGGCTGCCAGGATCCGCCGGATCCGCAAGCCTGAACCCTACAAGGGCAAGGGCATCAAGTATGCGACCGAGACCATCCGCCGCAAGGTGGGCAAGTCCGGCGGCAAGAAGTAGGGGTTGCGTCATGAAATATACCAAAAATGAATCCCGGCAGCGCCGCAAGGTCCGCATCCGCAAAAAGGTCAACGGTTCAGCGGCACGCCCGCGTCTTGTGGTTTACAGGTCGAACATGCATATTTACGCCCAGATCGTCGATGATCTGGAAGGCGCGACCCTGGTTGCCGCCTCCACCCTTACGCTTTCCAAAACCGAACCCGACATGCGCTGCAACAAGAGCGGCGCGGAACGGGTCGGCAAGGAAATTGCCCGTCTGGCCAAGGAAAAGAATATCGATCAGGTGGTATTTGATCGCAACGGCTATCTTTATCACGGTCGCGTCAAAGCCGTAGCTGACGGCGCGCGCGAAGGCGGCCTGGAGTTCTAATATGCGTCAGGAAAATACAGAGACTCAGCAGAACGAATTGGGCGAAATCGAAAAGATCGTCTCCCTGAACCGTGTGGCCAAAGTGGTCAAAGGCGGACGCCGTTTCAGCTTCAGCGCCCTGGTGGTGGTGGGCGACGGCAAGGGCGGCGTGGGCTTTGGCCTGGGCAAAGCCCAGGAAGTGCCCGAGGCTCTGCGCAAGGCCACCGAGCGCGCGCGCAAGAACCGCGTGCGGATTCCCCTGCTGGAAGGCACCCTGCCCTATGAAGTGCTGGGCCGTTTCGGCGCGGGCCGGGTCATGCTCAAGCCCGCCTCCAAAGGCACGGGCATTATTGCCGGGGGCGCAGTGCGCGCCGTGATGGAAGCAGTGGGCGTGCACGACGTGCTGGCCAAGGCCATCGGCACCAACAATCCGCATAACGTGCTTCGCGCCACCATACAGGGCCTTGTTTCCCTGCGCAGCGCCGATGACGTGTCGGCTTTGCGCGGCAAGAAACTGGAAGCTCCGAGGAAGTAGCCATGACGGAAATCAAGGTCAAACTCGTGCGCTCGCGCATCGGCGCCACGCCTGCGCAGCGCAGACTGCTGGACGCCCTTGGCCTCAAGCGCCGCGAAAGGGTCAAGACGTTCAAGGACACCCCGGCCATCCGGGGGATCATCGCCAAAGTTCCGCATCTGGTGGCCGTTGTCGAGTAGAGCGGCTCACACAGGAAATGCGTCAACCGCTTTGCAATGATTTGCCTGCAAGTCATTGCCGCGAAATGCAGGCAGGCGGGCTTTGCCCGCCGTCAGTGACATTTCAGGCGTGAAATGCCGCAGGCCCTGTGCGCACAGTGACGTTTTTGCTTCTCACCGGGAAAGAGTATTTTTACGCCGGAGGGCCGGCCCAGGGCCGCGCGTTCTCCAGAACTGCTTCTTTTTCCGGGTGTAGACAAAAACTGCTCAGAGTGAGCCGGGCCTGACGGCCGCAAGAGGAGTATACCATGCAACTGCACGATCTCTTTCCCTTTCCGGAAGAGCGCAAAACCCGCCGCCGCGTCGGGCGCGGGTCGGGTTCCGGCCTGGGCTGCACGGCGGGCAAAGGCCACAAAGGCCAGAATGCCCGCGCGGGCGGCGGCGTACGCCCCGGTTTCGAGGGCGGCCAGATGCCCCTGCAACGCCGCCTGCCCAAGCACGGTTTCAAGAATGCCCTTTTTAAGGTGACCTATGCTGTCATCAACCTGGATATGCTGACTCAGGCCTTTGACGGCAAGAGCAGCATCACGCTGGATGATATCTACGCCCGCGGCCTGGCCCGCATGGGCTCGCCGGTGAAGATACTTTCCCGCGGCGAGGTGAAGTCCGCCCTCACGGTGGAGGCTCACAAGTTCAGCCGCGCCGCGGCGGAAAAGATTCGCCAGGCCGGCGGTCAGGTCAGCGAGCTGGAAGCGGCAGTCGCAGCCCAATAGCCTGGGCCGGGCCGCAGAGCAATTTTGCTTGCAAAATGCTCTGCGGCTGCGGGAGCATCTCCAGCCTGCGCGTGAAAGCAAGCACAGGCTGTGACGTAACGCCGAAAAGAGCGCCTGCGGGCGCATAAACGCAACGAGTCATTCATGGCATCAGGATCGGCAAATACGATGGCGGGCCAACCCGCTCTGGCCAGGCGCCTGGGTTGGACCCTCCTCATTTTGTGCTGCTACCGGATCGGCGTGCATGTGCCGGTGCCCGGCGTGGACGCCGCGGCGCTTGCTTCTTTTTTCGAGAGCATGTCCGGCACGCTCTTCGGCCTTTTCGACATGTTTTCCGGGGGCGGCCTGAGCAATGTTTCCGTCTTCGCCCTGGGCGTCATGCCATATATCTCCGCCTCGATCATTATGCAGCTTTTGCAGGTGGTCAGCCCGGACATCAAGCGCATGGCCAAGGAAGAAGGGCAGGCGGGCCGCCGCAAAATCACTCAGTACACGCGCTACCTCACAGTGCTGATCACGCTGGTGCAGGGCCTGGGCATTGCGGTTGGCCTGGAGAATATGACCAGCCCGGCAGGCACGCCGGTGGTGCTCAGCCCCGGCTGGCATTTCCGCCTGGTGACCATGATCACCTTTACTGCGGGTTCGGTGCTGGTCATGTGGCTTGGCGAGCAGATCACCGAGCGCGGCATCGGCAACGGCATTTCACTGATTATCTTTTGCGGCATTGCCGTGGGCATCCCGCGGGCGATCATCCAGTCCGTGGCCCTGATTGAAGCGGGAGACATGAGCATCTTCATGGCTGCCGTCATTCTGGTCTTCATGGCCGCGGTGACGGTCTGCATCGTCTTTGTGGAGCGGGCCCAGCGGCGCATCCCCATCAGCTACGCCAAGCGACAGGTGGGGCGAAAGATGTTCGGGGGCCAGAATTCCCATTTGCCCTTGCGTCTGAACACCGCCGGAGTTATCCCGCCCATTTTCGCATCCTCGCTCCTGCTTTTTCCGGCCACCATCGGTCAGTTTTCCGCCAACGAGTATGTAAAGCGGGCGGCCGAGTTCTTCTCTCCCCAGGGTCTTGCCTATAATGTGCTGTATGTGGGCCTGATCTTCTTTTTCTGCTATTTCTACACGGCCATTATTTTTGACCCCAAGGACATGGCCGAAAACCTGAAGAAGAACGGCGGCTTCATCCCCGGCATCCGGCCCGGTGAAAAGACGCAGAACTACATCGACACCGTTCTCAACCGGCTGACTCTTTCGGGGGCGGTGTATATTTCCATCGTCTGCCTGCTGCCCATGCTTCTGATCAGCAACTTCAACGTGCCGTTTTACTTCGGGGGCACCAGTCTGCTGATTCTGGTGGGCGTGGCCATGGACTTCATGAATCAGGTTGAATCACATATGATTTCAAGCCAATACCAGGGTCTGATACATAAAGCGCGCAAAAGCGGCAAAGCTTGAGTAGAAGGCGTGAAGCATGAAAAAATATCACGGCGCATTCATCAAGAATGAGCGGGAAATAGCCTGCCTGCGCGAAGCCAATCGCATGGTGGCCAATATCCTTGATGCCGTGGGCGATATGGTGGCGCCGGGCCTGCCCACCATGCGCCTTGAAGAACTGGCGCAGGACATGTGCGCCGATTACAGGGTCAAACCGGCGTTTCAGGGCTATTGCGGCTATCCCTATGCCGTCTGCTGCTCGGTGAACGAGCAGGTTGTGCATGGTTTTCCCTCCGCGCGGCTGCTTCAGGAGGGGGATATCGTGAGCATCGACATGGGCGTGGTTTATGAAGGCTTTGTGGGCGACGCGGCCCGCACCTATCCGGTAGGAAGGGTGAGCGAAGAGGCCCGCAGGCTGATGCAGGTCACTGAGGAAAGCCTCTATGTGGGCATTGACAAGGCCCGGGCCGGCAATGACGTCTATGACATCGGCGCGGCCGTGCAAGCCTATGTGGAAGCTGCGGGATTCGGCGTGGTGCGGCGTTTTGTGGGTCACGGCGTGGGCGCAAAGATGCACGAAAAGCCGGAAGTTCCCAACTTCAAACCCGGCATGCGCGGCTTGATCCTCCAAAGCGGCATGGTTATTGCCATCGAGCCTATGGTCACGGTCGGAACCTATGAAGTGGACATTCTGGGCGACAAGTGGACAGCCGTGACGCGCGACGGTCAATGGGCAGCGCATTTTGAGCACAGCGTGGCGATCACGCCGGCAGGGCCGCAAATCCTGAGCATTTCGGATCGTGGGCTGAACCGGCATACGATTTATAGTTGACAGAACCGGCAAAGACGGATAAGAATCCCTGTTCCTGCCCCGGATTCAATTTCGGACAGAAGCGTCCGCAGCCTGGGTTTTGACAGGTACGGTTTCAAGTGGCGGCCCTTTGGTCCTTGACGGGCTGGATGCGGCGTCGGAGATTTTGGCATGGAGCTCTTGCGCGGCAAGCGGGCTCTAATTGGAGATGTGGTATGAAAGTAAGACCTTCCGTCAAGAGAATATGCCCCAAGTGTAAGCTGATCCGGCGCAAGGGAGTGCTTCGAGTTATCTGCGAAAACCCCCGGCACAAGCAGCGCCAGGGCTAGGGCAGGAGACATACTGTGGCGAGAATTGCAGGTGTTGATTTGCCTCGCGGCAAACGGGTGGACGTTGCTCTCACCTATATTTACGGCATCGGCCGCACAACGGCCCTGAAAATCCTGGACACCACCGGCGTCAACTGGGAGCGGAACATCGACGACCTCTCGGCTGACGAAGTGAACGAGATCCGCAAGGAGCTTGAGCAGCATTATAAGGTGGAAGGCGATCTGCGTCGCGATGTGTCGAGCAATATCAAGCGGCTTATGGACATCGGCTGCTATCGTGGCCTGCGTCACCGGCGCGGTCTGCCTGTGCACGGTCAGCGCACCCATACCAACGCGCGCACCCGCAAGGGTCCTCGCCGCGGAGCCGTGGGCAAGAAGAAGTAGCAGGCCTTTTGCGAGATGTCTGGGCGTTTTTTCGTCGCAAGCGGGAACAAGGCGCCCTGTTTCGCACGGGCGCTCCTTCCGTGAGGTTGCCGGCAGATTTCCCGGCACGGTTGTTCGGAGCGCTCACTTACTGTTTTGGAGCGATTTCACAGTAAAATTGCCTTGGCGTCTGCGGGAGCATCTACAGTCTGTCGGCAAAGCAATGACAGGCTGTGACGCATGAAGTGAACGCCCGCCGCAAAGACATGCGCGCAATGTGGTTGCGCTGTCGCATGCCGAAGCGAGCGTCTTCAAAATGTTGAGGTTGTCACATTCAAACGGCACAATGCTCTAGTCTGTTCGAGGGATAATCATGGCCAGACCCAAGAAAGCGGTCAAGAAAAAGGAAAAGAAGAACGTGCCTGTGGGCATTGCCCATATTCAGGCTTCGTTCAATAATACCATCATCACCTTTACGGACACGCGCGGCAATGCCGTTTCCTGGGCCTCCTCGGGTCAGAGCGGCTTCAAGGGTTCACGCAAGTCCACGCCTTTTGCCGCCCAGGTGGCTGCCGAAACGGCTGCCCGCAAGGCGCAGGACAACGGCATGCGCACCGTGGGCGTCTATGTGAAGGGCCCCGGTTCGGGGCGCGAGGCGGCCATGCGCGCCATTGCCGCCGTGGGCTTCCGGGTGGCCTTCATCCGTGATGTGACGCCTATTCCGCACAACGGCTGCCGGCCGCCCAAGCGCCGCCGCGTTTAGAGCGTTTTGCTCATGAAATGAGCTAAACGCTCTGGCGGCAGCGTTAGCTGACGCCCGCGCCGAATGAGCGTCCAGACCGCGTTCTGGACGCGAAATGATGGCGGCGAAGTGATTGAAAATGGATATTTTCAATCAAAAAATGCTCTAGTTCTGCGCTGCCCGGCAGCGTCGTATAAACCGAGAGGATTTTACTCATGGCCAGATATACTGAAGCCAAGTGCCGCATTTGTCGCCGTGAAGGCTGCAAGCTCTTCCTGAAGGGCGATCGCTGCTTTACGGACAAGTGCTCCTACGATCGCCGCCCCTACGCTCCCGGCCAGCACGGTCGCGCGCGCAAGAAGGTCAGCGAATACGCGGTGCAGTTGCGGGAGAAGCAGAAGACCCGCCGCGCTTACGGCATACTCGAACGCCAGTTCCACGGCTACTTTGAAAAGGCGGAAATGCAGAAAGGCGTCACCGGCACCAATCTGCTGGTCATCCTGGAGCGCCGCCTGGACAATGTAATCTACCGCCTGGGTTTTGCCAATTCGCGCAATCAGGCCCGCCAGCTCGTGCGCCACGGCACCTTTACCCTCAACGGCCGCAAGGTGACCATCCCTTCCTTGCAGGTGCGCGTGGGAGACACTCTGGAAGTTCCTGAAAAAAATCGCAAAATACCTGTTCTGGCCGAAGCCCAGGAAGTGATTGCCCGCCGCGGTTGCCCGGCCTGGCTGGAAGCTGACGGAGCCGCCTTCAAGGGTACGGTCAAAGCCCTGCCGCAACGCGACGATATCCAGTTCCCCGTCAATGAGCAGTTGATCGTCGAACTTTACTCGAAATAAGCGGGGGGCGCATGCTTATCAAACAGGGCGAACGCCTTATCAATGCGCGCAACTGGTCGGAGCTGGTCAAGCCCGACCAGATTTTGCGTGACGAAGAAACAGCCAGCGGCACGCACGGCAAGTTTATCTGCGAGCCTTTGGAACGGGGCTATGGCACCACTATCGGCAATGCCATGCGGCGCGTTCTTCTGGCCTCCCTGCAGGGAGCGGCCTTTGTGGCCGTGAAAATTTCCGGCGTGCAGCATGAATTTGCCACCATTCACGGCGTGCTTGAAGATGTTACCGATGTGGTGCTGAATCTGAAGCAGGTGCGCCTGCGCATGGATACGGACGAACCGCAGCGGCTGACCTTGCGCATAGACAGCAAAGGGCCGGTTACAGCCGGCCAGATCCAGACCAACCAGCATGTGGACGTGCTTAATCCGGAGCAGCACATTGCCACGCTCACTGAGGACATTGTGCTGGAAATGGAGTTGGAAGCGCGCATGGGCAAGGGCTATGTGCCCGCGGACATGCATGAAGGGCTTTCGGAAGAGATCGGTTTGATCAAGCTGGATTCCAGCTTCTCGCCGGTGCGCAAGGTCGCCTACACTGTGGAGCAGGCCCGTGTGGGCCAGATGACGAACTATGATCGCCTGCTGCTCGAAGTCTGGACCGACGGTTCGCTCACGCCTGAAGACGCCATTGCCTACAGCGCCAAGATTATCAAGGATCAGATTTCCGTCTTTATTAACTTTGATGAGCGCGTTTCCGGCGACATGCGTCTGGGCAGCAGCGACGGCGGCGAAGTGAACGAGCATCTTTTCAAAAGCATTGATGATCTTGAGCTTTCAGTGCGCGCCACCAATTGCCTGCGGAGCGCCAGTATCGCGTTAGTGGGCGAATTGGTGCAGCGTTCCGAGGCCGAAATGCTCAAAACCAAGAATTTCGGTCGCAAGTCGCTGGATGAGATTAAGAGCGTGCTTTTGGATATGGGGCTGGACTTCGGCATGAAGGTCGACAGCTTCGACAAGAAATATCAGGAATGGAAAAGGAAGCAGCAAAATGAGGCATAGCAATTCCGGCAGGAAACTCTCGCGCACGCCTGCGCACCGTAAGGCCCTGTTGCACAATCTCGCCAAGGCGCTGCTGATCCACGGCAAAATCCGCACCACGGAAATGAAGGCCAAGGAATTGCGCCGTGTGGTGGAGCCGTTGATTACGCTGGCCAAGCGCAACGATTTGCACGCGCGCCGTCAGGCGTATCGGGTGCTCAACGATCACGCTCTGGTCAAACGCCTGTTTGACGAAATTGGTCCCGTATTCGCCGGGGTGCCCGGCGGTTACACCCGTGTGCTCAAGCTGGCCATGCCGCGTAAGGGCGACAACGCGCCGATGGCGATTATTGAACTTTCCCGCGTGGCTGCGCCTGCTGCTGACGACAAGCCCGCCAGGGGCAAGCAGACTGCCGCGGCTCAGGTCGCCCCTGCCGGGGAAAAGAAAGACAAAGCCGCAGACGAATCTGCGCCGGCGGACGCTCTGGAAGCCAAGCCTGCGAGCTCCGGCACGCCGAAAGCTGAAAAAGAGTCCGGCCAGGACGAAAGCTCCGCTGCATAACGGTTGCGCTGCAATTGACTGTAGAGATGGGGGGGCGATGGTCCCCCCTTTTTTGTTTGCAGCATTGCAGTGGCTCTACGCCTGAAAAGCCCTCTTGCCGTTGGAGTGCCGCGCCTTTTGCCTCTCCGCCTGCGCCGGGACTGCGGCAGAGAGCCGGGGAAAGTATTTCTTTGCAGAATATGGTCGAGGAATGCAACATCCGACATGACGATGCCGGCTTGAGAGCAGATGAGAGCGTTTAGCTACTTTCATTAGAGCAGATTACCTTTGACTTTTTATGAAAGTCAAAGGTGGCATTCAGGCGAAAAACGCGGTTTTCGCCTGAATGCACGCTGCGTTGCGGCGGCTGCCGCTTTCGCGTCAGCAGAGCATTTTCAAAGAGAAAATGCTCTAGCAAAAAACTCCAAGCCCTGCCGCGCAGGGAGAATCTCTGCCGGGCAAGGCATTGGCCTGTCATTGCCTTGAGACGCAGGAGCGCCTTATGAAATTACTGGAAAAAGCCCGGGCCGCCGGTTGAGCGGCAAAGTTGGCTCCAGGGGCCCTGGAGCGGATTTTGCGCGGCACTGCATCGGCTACGCCGCCTGAGCTGGAAGCCAGAGTGCTGGCGGGCCGGGCCCGCAATGAGGATGCCGTGGTGCTTTCCGTGCCCCCGGGTCGCGCTTTGGTGCAGACCGTGGACATTCTGGCGCCCATTGTCAATGATGCCTTTGCCTTCGGCCGCATTGCCGCCGCCAATGCCCTTTCCGACGTCTACGCCCTGGGCGGCGAGCCGTGGTGCGCCATGAATGTGGCGTGCTTTCCGCAGGCTCTGGCCGAAGACGATCCCGAGCAGATCCTGGCGGGCATTCTGCGCGGCGGCCAGGAGGCGATCACCGAGGCAGGGGCCGTGCTGGCCGGCGGCCATACCGTGCAGGATGACGAGCTCAAATACGGCCTGGCTGTTACCGGCATTATCGATCCGGCCCATATTGCGGTCAATGACGGTCTTGTGCCGGGCCAAAGCCTTGTGCTGACCAAGCCTCTGGGCACGGGCATTCTGGCCACGGCGGTCAAGGCCGGCTGGGATGGCGCGGCCGAAAGCGAGGCGGAACTTGTCCGCTGGTGCGGCCGTCTGAACAAGGTCGGCGGCGCTGTGATCCGCGAGCTCAAACTGCCGGCGGCCACGGACGTGACCGGCTTCGGCCTGGGAGGCCATGCCCTGGAGATGGCCCTGGCCTCAAAGGTCTGCGTGCGATTGCACACCGCTGCTTTGCCGTTGTTGCCGCGCGTGCTGGACTATGCGCGAAACGGCCTCATCCCCGCGGGCAGTCACTTGAATCGCAAGCATTGGTCCTGCTTCACCAGTGTGGGCAGGGGAGTGCCGGAGGCTTTGGAAAGCGTGGTTTTCGACGCGCAGACCTCCGGCGGGCTTTTGCTGGCTCTGCCGCCGGCACTCGCGGCCCAGGCCTGTCACGCACTGGAAAAGGGAGGGGATCTGGCCTGCGTGGTCGGCGAAGTGCTGCCCCGCCGCGCTGACGGCAAGGCTCTGGTATTGGAGTAAAAGCGGTTCCTGAGGCTGAAATTTTGCGACGCAGCAGGTAAGGCGTCCGGAGCCTTCTCTCCCGTCTCTGATTCTCTCTGCCGCGCTGCACGGCGGCAAATCGAGCGCCGCAACCTTCTTGCCATGACTTGCAGCGATCATGTCCTGATCCGTGCGCAGGCCGCCGCCAACGGCTTGAGCAAGCGGCTCTGCCCCCAACGGCTGGAGCGAAGAGTGCAGCGCCGTGCCGCAAGCGTGGCAGGGCCGCCAGGCTGCTGCGCCCGAGGGCGGCGCGGGCCTGTGCGCGCTCCCTTCCCTTGCGCTTTCGGCAATGCGCCTTACCTCTGAAATTGCGCCGGGCGTCATTGACCGCGCAGGCCGATGCGGCCTCCCCGCCGGCTGCGGTCCGGGGCGCTCCAAAACCGTCCCGGCTTGCGGGCGGCCCGCAAGTATGCTATGGAACTCGCTTCGCGAGAGTGGCGGAACTGGCAGACGCACTGGACTTAGAATCCAGCACCCAAGGTATGAGGGTTCAAGTCCCTCCTCTCGCACCAACACCCCACCAGAGAAAGGAGCCCCCCGTGGAATATAGCGCCGAAGAGCTTTCGCCGGTCAAAAAAAAGGTCGTGATCACCACCGAGCCGCAGGAAGTGGAGGCCGCCATCATGGGCGCCGTGGCTCTGTACAAGACTTCCGTGCAACTGGACGGTTTTCGCAAGGGCAAGGTTCCGGCGAAGGTGATTGAACAGCGCTTCCGCGACAAGATTTATGAGGAAGCCCGCCAGGATCTCGTAAACGTGCATATCAATGAGGTGATGCAGGCGCTGGACGTCGCGCCCGTGTCCGGCATCACCATGGGCGGCGATGATACATTCCAGCGCGGCAAGGGGTATACATACAGCATTGAGTTTGAAGTGCTCCCGGTCTTTGATCTGCCCCCCTACGAGGGCATGGAGGTGGAGCAGGAAAAGGTCGAGATCAAAGACGCTGAAGTGGCGGCAGTCATTGAGCGCATCCGGCGCGACCGGGCGCAGTTGGTTCCTGTGGACGGCAAAGGGCCGGGCGTGGACGGCCAGGTGGTCACCCTGGATTTTGCCGCCTATGAAAACGGTCAGCCCCTGGAAGGCATCAAGGCCGAAAATTTCGATCTGGCGCTGGGCGAGCGGCAGGCTCTGGAAGATTTTGAAAAGCTCGTCAAAACCATACCGTATGGTGAAGAAGGCGAGGGCGAAATCCATTTTCCCGAAGACTTCATTGCCAAGGATCTGGCCGGCAAAACCGTGACCATGAAGGTCAAGGTCCATGCCGTCAAGGAGCGCAAACTGCCCGAGCTCAATGACGAGCTGGCCAAGAGCCTGGGCCTGGGCCTGGAAAACGTGGACAAGCTGAAGGAAACCATTACCCGCAGCTATGCTCAGAGCCGCGAAAACCTGAACAGGAGCGCGGCGCAGAAAACCATGCTGGACCGCCTTTTGAAAATGGTGGATTTCGTCCTGCCCGAAAGCGTCGTGCAAACCCAGATGAACACCTTGCTGGCCGATCTTGCCGCGCGCCTGGAGCGCCAGGGCAAGGCGCTGGATTCCCTTGGCAAGAGCCCTGAGGAATTGCACAAGGAAATGCTGCCCCAGGCCGAAGAGCTGGCCCGCATTCAGGTCCTGTTGCTGTCCATTGCCAAAAAAGAAGGTCTGGATATCAGCGAACAGGAAATCAATACCCAGATTTATCAGCAAAGCCAGCACAGCGGTGAAGATTTCAAAACCCTGCGTGAAAGCTACGAGCGCTCGGGCATGATTTTCATCCTGCGGGATCGCCTGCTGGCCGACAAGGCCATGGATACGATTTACGCCAAGGCCAAGGTCACCGAAGTGGAGCCCAAGGAAGCTCCGACGGATGCCGGGAAAGCCGAAGACCCTGCCGAGGCCCCGGTTGAAGCCGAAAAAGACGGCAAATAAGCCTGGCATCGGATGCCGCGCCGCCCTGTCGTCAGGCCGGCCAGAACCCGGCAGGGCTGTTGACCATGATGCGGCAAAAGGCGGGAAATATATTTTTGTGACCGCGGGCCCGCACGGTCGTCTTGCGCCAATCAAGCCTTGTCTTTGCCGCAGGTTTGCCGCCGCGCCCCTGCCCACGGAGGGCGTCGCGGCCCGGCCTTCCTGCGGGCGGGCGGCGCGCTCCCGGCTTTTTGCGGCAGCTTTGCGGCGCAGTATCTTTGCAAGGTGAAAAAGCTCCCTTGCGGGCGCTGCAACCGTCCGCGCCGGGCTTGCGGACTTCGTCAACTGCCCGGATACGGCCTGGACGGCCCTTCCGGTTTTTCCCGGTTCGCCGCGGCGGCCGACATTTGCGAGGCAGATATGTCTTTAGTTCCCATGGTCATTGAAACCACAGGCCGTTCCGAACGGGCCTACGATATTTATTCCAGGCTGCTCAAGGATCGCATCGTGCTTCTGGGCTCCGAGGTCAACGACACGGTGGCCTCGCTGATCTGCGCGCAGTTGCTCTTTCTTGAATCCCAGGACCCGGAAAAGGAAATCAACCTGTACATCAATTCGCCGGGCGGCTCGGTCACCGCGGGTCTGGCCATTTACGACACCATGCGTTTCATCTCCTCGCCGGTTTCCACGGTGTGCATGGGCCGGGCGGCCAGCATGGGCGCTTTTCTGCTGGCTGCTGGCGAGCCTGGCATGCGTTTTGCATTGCCTAACAGTCAGATTATGATCCATCAGCCCTCGGGCGGTTTTCAGGGGCAGGCCACGGATATTGAAATCCACGCCCGCGAGGTGCTGCGCCTCAAGGAGCGGCTTAACCGCATGCTGGCGGAAAACACCAAACGGCCTTATGAGGACGTGGTCAAGGCCACGGAGCGCGACAACTTCTTGACTCCTGAGGAGGCCAGGGAACTCGGCATCATCGACCGGGTGCTGGTTTCCCGCCGGGACGCGGCAGCCGCCGGCACGCGCGACGAGCTCATGGAGAGCGATCGCCGCCCCGCGGCGCAGGAAAAGAGCGAATAAGTTATGGGCGATACCCAAAATCCCGTGGTCAATGAGCCGTTGCGCTGCTCCTTCTGCGGCCGCAGCGAGCTTGAGGTGCGCAATCTCATTGTCCAGGACAATGCGAGCATTTGCGACAATTGCGTCAAGGCCTGCAACGAGATAATTGCCCGCGATCAGCTGAAAAGCCCTGAAAGTGAGGAACGCCTGCTTTCGCCGCAGGAGATCAAGGAACGCCTGGACGAGTACGTCATCGGGCAGCACGAGGCCAAGAAGATTCTCTCCGTGGCCGTGCACAACCACTATAAGCGCGTCTTTTACGCCGCCTCCCTGGGCGACGAGGTGGAGCTGGAAAAGAGCAATATCCTCCTGGTGGGTCCTTCGGGCAGCGGCAAGACCCTGCTGGCCAAGACCCTGGCCAGGGTGCTGCGCGTGCCCTTTGCCATTGCCGACGCCACCACCCTTACCGAGGCCGGTTATGTGGGCGAGGATGTGGAAAACATCCTGGTGCAGCTTCTGCAGAATGCGGACTATGATCTGGAGGCCGCCAGCAAGGGCATCATCTATATTGATGAAATCGACAAGATCTCGCGCAAGGGCGACGGCCCTTCCATTACCCGGGACGTGTCCGGCGAGGGCGTGCAGCAGGCGCTGCTGAAGATCATTGAGGGCACCGAGGCCAGCATCCCGCCCAAGGGCGGGCGCAAGCATCCGCAGCAGGAATTTATCCGCATGAACACGGGCAATATTCTGTTCATTGTGGGCGGCGCGTTTGTGGGCCTGGATAAAATTGTGGGAGCGCGCATGAGCGGCGGTTCCATGGGCTTCGGGGCCAAGGTGCGCGCCAGCAGGGATTTGCCGCTCGCCGAGCTGCTGGAAAAGATCCATCCGCAGGACCTGGTCAAGTTCGGCCTGATCCCGGAATTTGTGGGCCGCATCCCGATCATCACCCATGTGGACGAGCTGGACGAGCCGGATCTGGTGCGTATCCTCACGGAGCCAAAAAACGCTTTGGTGCGCCAGTATCAGAAGCTTTTTGCGCTGGACAACGTGAATCTGCGCTTCACGCCCAACGCGCTCAAAGCCATTGCCGCCAGCGCCATTGAGCGCAAGACCGGCGCGCGCGGCCTGCGCAACGTCATGGAAAAGATCATGCTTGACATCATGTTCAGGCTGCCCTCCATGCCCAATGTGAAGGAATGTCTGATCAACCGCGCAGTGATCGAAAAAGGCAAGGAGCCGGTGCTGCTCTATGGGGACGGCGGCGAGGCTGTGAGCGGCGAGCCGTTCCTGGACATCAGGGACAAGGCTTCGTAGAGCGTTTTGCTAGAGCATTTTCTCTTTGAAAATGCTCTGCTGACGCGAAAGCGGCAGCCGCCGCAACGCGGCGTACATTCAGGCGAAAACCGCGTTTTTCGCCTGAATGCCACCTTTGACTTTCATAAAAAGTCAAAGGTAATCTGCTCCAGAGAAAAGACGCTTTGCAGCACTGGCGCGCTCAGGGCTGTGCGTAGAGGTCGGGCCGCCTTCGGCCCGGATTGGATTCGAGCCGCGCAAAGGCCGGATTTGCAGGCGGCCCTTTTCGGTATTCCTCTTTTTCCGGCAGAGAACGAAATCCAGATGGAGAAACAGCCCTCAGGGGCAGATGACGCTGAGACGGGTTTTCGCGGGGCACAGCCGGTCGCTGCACCCCGCCGATGCCTTTCGGGGAGAAAATATGTCTGATGCAGTGCGCGGGGAAGCCTTTCAGGAACTGCCGATCATGCCCCTGCGGGAAGTGGTCATGTTCCCCCGCTCGATCATGCCGCTTTTTGTGGGGCGTGAAGCTTCCATCAAGGCCATAGAGGCGGCGCAGGCCTCCCACAGCAAACAGATATTTCTGGTGGCCCAGCGCGAGCCGGATCTGGAAAAACCGGATGCCGCGGATCTCTGCGCCGTGGGCGTGGTCAGCAAGGTACTGCAGATGCTGCGCCTGCCCGACGGCACCATCAAGGTTCTTTTTGAGGGCTTGCATCGCGCCTGCTGGAGCGATCTGCGCGCGGCGGAGCACAGCGCCGTTGTTCGCGTGTATGCCCTGCAAGAAAGCGAAAGCCGGCCGGATGAAAGAGAAGCCCTGACGCGCGCCACGCACGAGGCCCTGGAAGAATACGGCAAAAGCAACAAAAAAATTTCCCAGGAGGCCATACTCTCCATCCTGGCCCTGCATGATCCCGGTCCCCTGGCTGACGCCATTGTGCCGCATTTGAAAGTGGACTACCGCAAAAAGCAGGATGTCCTGGAGCGTGCGGATGTCACCGAGCGACTGGAGCTGGCCTACGAGCTTTTGCAGGGCGAAGTGGCCCTGGCTTCTGTGGAAAAAAGGATCAAGAACCGCGTCAAGGTCCAGATGGAGCGCAACCAGCGCGAGTACTACCTCAACGAGCAGATCAAGGCCATCAACAAGGAAATGGGGCGTGACGACGATCCCCAGGCGGAAGTGCAGGAGCTTGAGCAGAAACTCAAGGGCCGCGACATGCCCGAGGAGGCGCGCCAGAAAGCCTTGTCCGAGGTCAAGAAGCTGCGCTGCATGCCGCCCTCGGCCGCAGAATACACGGTAGTGCGCAATTATGTGGATTGGATTCTGGATCTGCCCTGGAACGATCTCAAGCAGATCGATATCGACATCGAAAAGGCCCGCGCCATTCTGGACGGCGATCACTACGGCCTGGAAAAGCCCAAGGAGCGGATTCTGGAATATCTGGCCGTGCAGAAGCTTTCGCACGGTCTGAAAGGGCCGATCCTTTGTTTCGTGGGGCCGCCCGGCGTGGGCAAAACCTCCCTGGCCAAGTCCGTGGCCAAGGCCACGGGCCGGGATTTTGTGCGCCTGTCCCTGGGCGGCGTGCGCGACGAAGCCGAGATCCGCGGCCATCGCCGCACCTATGTGGGCGCGCTGCCGGGCAAGATTATTCAGTCCCTGAAACGGGTCAAGTTCAACAATCCCTTGTTCTGCCTGGACGAAGTGGACAAGATGACTTCGGACTACCGCGGCGATCCGGCCTCGGCGCTTCTGGAGGTGCTGGATCCGGAGCAGAACCACGCTTTCATGGATCATTATCTGGATCTGGAATATGATCTTTCCAGGGTCTTTTTCATCACCACGGCCAATTCCCTGCATACCATCCCGGTCCCCTTGCTGGATCGCATGGAGATCATTGAGCTCAACAGCTATCTGGAAACGGAAAAACGGCATATTGCCCGGCATTTCCTCCTGCCCCGCCAGATAGCGGAGCACGGCCTGCGGGAAGGCAATATGCGCGTGTCGGAAAACGCGCTGCTGGAGATCATCCGCTCCTATACGCACGAGGCCGGGGTGCGCAATCTGGAGCGGGAAATTGCGGCCCTCTGCCGCAAAACAGCCATCCGTCTTGTGGAAGAGAATGATCCGGAAAAGTGCGTCTCCATTTCGCGGCAGAGCCTTGCAGGCTTTCTGGGCGTCAAGAAATACCGCCACGAGGAACGCGAGGACGAGCCTCAGGTGGGCGTCTGCGCGGGCCTGGCCTACAATCAGCGCGGCGGCGAGATTCTGCTGGTGGAAACCAGCCTGATGAGCGGATCGGGCCATGTGGTGATTACGGGCCAACTGGGCGAGGTTATGACCGAATCGGCCAAGGCCGCGCTTTCCTATGTGCGCTCGCGCGCGGAAGTGCTGGGCCTGGACCCGCGTTTTTACCGCAAGGTGGACATTCATGTGCATGTGCCCGCCGGGGCCACGCCCAAGGACGGCCCGTCGGCGGGCATCACGCTGGCCACGTCGATTACCTCGGCCCTCTTGGGCATTCCGGTGCGCAACGATGTGGCCATGACCGGCGAAATATCGTTGCGCGGTCGGGTGCTGCCCATCGGCGGGCTGCGCGAGAAGTTGCTGGCAGCGCGACGCAGCGGCATTAAAAAAGTGATTATGCCCAAGGACAATGAAAAAGATCTCAAGGAAGTGCCCGACGAGGTGCTCAAGGATCTGAAAATCGTTTTTGTGGAACATGTGGACGAGGTCCTGCCGCATGCCCTGGACGCGTCGCCGGAGGCAATCTTCTCCGGCCGGAGCGAAGCCCGGCCCATCTGCCGCTCCCTGCGCTCGGGCAACGATAACGGCGAGAAGAGCCAGCCCGCGCAGTAAGGCGAGCGGGCTCCGCAATGCCAGGCGCGCGTTTCGCCTGAATGCTGACTTTAGAGCGGTTGCCGTTTTCAACAGCAAACCGTGAAAGTCAAAGGTGGCATTCAGGCGAAAAACGCGGTTTTCGCCTGAATGTACGCCGCGTTGCGGCGGCTGCCGCTTTCGCGTCAGCAGAGCAATTTCAAAGTGAAAATGCTCTAGAGCATTTTGCTTTTGAAATTATTCAATTTCAAAAGCGGCGCTGCCATCATTTCGCGTCCAGGCTTCAGCCGTTGCGACGAAGGAAGCTACGGATGAAGACAGCAACTGGTTACTGCGGCAGCCAGTCAACGCAACCGCTGTCGCTATCCGTAAGCAAGCAAAGCTTGCTAACGGCTACCGCAACGCGGTCTGGACGCTCATTCGGCGCGGGCGTCCGCTCCCGCGGCCGCCAGAGCAATTTCAAAGTGAAATTGCTCTAGAGCATTTTCTCTTTGAAAATGCTCTGCTGACGCGAAAGCGGCAGCCGCCGCAACGCGGCGTACATTCAGGCGAAAACCGCGTTTTTCGCCTGAATGCCACCTTTGACTTTCATAAAAAGTCAAAGGTAATCTGCTCTAGAGCATTTTGCTTTTAACTTTTTACATAGCCACAGGATTTAAACCATCCTTCAGCGTCTTTTTGTGTGATACAACTTAATGCTTTTCCAATGGACTTGTACAGTTCATCACATGTTTTTGCTTTCATACCCCGAAGTAATTGTTTCACTTTGCTCCACATCTTTTCAATGGGATTTAAATCCGGGCTGTATTCTGGAAGGAAAATATACTTGCAGCCTTTTTCCCTTATCAAGTTTTGGGCGGTTTTTGATTTATGGACATTCAAATTATCCATTATAACAACATCGTTAGCTTTAAGCGTTGGAAGAAGAAATTTTTCAATATAAGCATTGTACATTTTTCCATCCAGTGCCCCATCAAAAACAACACTGCAAGTCTCTCCCGTTACCCGGATTGCTGAAAGTATGCTTATCCTTTCCCAACGTCC